>CAYVGH010000061.1:0-3949 GCA_964451185.1 Candidatus Woesearchaeota archaeon
TGAGCATTTAAATTACTAAAAGATGCAAAACCTAAAAATGCTAAAGTTGTAAAACCCATTTTGAGTTTATTTAAAATTGTTTTCTTTCCCATAATAATTACTATTAAGTAACATTTATAAAGATTTTTGTTTATCGTCGGTGTTTGTAACTTTTAACTACTGGTAACAAGTACTATTTGAAAAAGGTTTAAAAATTTGATTTTGAATTAGTTTTATTTAATTAATTAATGTCTTATAGCGTTTAATTAAATTTATATAGGTTTTTTTCTACATTATTATATGAAAAATAAAGAGGCAAAACAAGTTTCACCTCATTCCGCTTTTTTACAAAATCGGAGAGGACAAGTAACAATTTTTATTATTATTGCAATTTTAATTGTTGCAGCAGTTGCTTTGTTTTTTACTTTAAGAGGCGGAGTTGAAAAAGAAAAAACATTAAGTCCTGAAATTGTACCAATTAAAAATTTTGTTCAAGAGTGTTTGGAAGAGACAACTAAAGAAGGTGTATATTTTATTGGTTTGCAAGGAGGATATTATGATGTTCCAGAGGATTTTGTTAAAATATCTTATTATTCTGTTCCAATACATTTTTATAAAAATAGGGCAAATATTCCTAATGTTGATTTGTTTCAAAAAGAGTTAGGTTTTTATATTGAGCAAAATTTTGAAGAATGTATTTATAATTTTAGTTCTCTTAATTTAAGTAATACAAAAATAAGTGCTGGAGAACCAGAAGTAAAAGTTTCAGTTAGTGATGATGTAAAAGTTGATTTAATTTATCCTCTTGTTATAGAAGTTGATGAATCAAAAACCCTTTTAAATGAATTTGAATCGTTTTCTGATTTTGATTTTAATTATGTTTATAATATTCTTGAAGAATTTAAAGAAGAACAAGTAAAAAATCCTGATTATGTTATTACTGGAAAACTTTTAGATTTAGCAGCTGAAAATAATTTTACATATGAAACTTGGTATTTATCTGATAATGTAGTTATTTATTCTTTAAAATTAAATATGATTGGAATGAAAGAACCATATATTTTTTCATTAGGAGCAAAATATGATTGGTAAAATGAAAAGAATATTATTATTAGTATTTGCATTTTTTTTGATTAGTGTTTTAAGTATAATTTCTGCTGATTTTGTGAATGAGACAGACGAGTATGGCAACATAATTATTATAGATGATTCTGGAAAAACCCTTGCTACAATTCCCCCAGGTTATACTTATGAAATTGAAGATGATAAATTTATTTTTACAAATGAAGATGCAGAAGGATTATTTCCCTTAGAATTTAAAGATTATAAAATCTCTCTTGAGAAAGGTTCAGAAATTGTTTTTTCAATGGAAAATGGAAATTATATTTTGAATTTAACTGGTGAGGGCAACATAAATATTCTTTTTGGCGGCGAGATAAATAATGTCAAAGATGCTGTAATAAAAATTGATGAAGTAAATAATGTTGTTTATGCTGATTTTATTTCCACAGAAAAAGAAGAATATGTGTTTAGATATGGGGAGCAAGAGTATATATTTAAGGTGGAAGAAGGAGGAAGAGTTCATTTTAATCCTAAAGAGGGCAAAATCACAACTGAATCGGCTGAAGTAACATTAAATAATATTGTTTTTGGAAGCTCTGGAAAAATTGATTTTAAATTAGATGATTTAGGATATTTAGAAGATGCTCATTTTGATGGAAAAGGTTATTTATCTCTTGATGATGGAGTTACAGAGATAGTTTTTGATAAAAGTCTTGATTTTTATAGTTATAAAAAGAGGTGCGAAGACTCTCTTATTAGTTGTATACAGGTTTTACGACGACAGAGAATAAAAGATAGTAAAAAAGTATTAACAAATGAATTAGATATTTTTGTTTCTGATGGAAACTTAATAGAGATTGTTAGTGAGGATGGAATTTATGATGATATAAGTCTGAAAAGAAAAAATAATAAATTAGATGACGGAGATGTTTTTCTTTCTTTAATTAAAGGAGATGGAGATATTTTTAGTGTTACTTTTGATGATAATGGAAGGCCTTTAATTAAAGATCCTGTCAATTTAACAACTGCTTTTCATTTTACAGGTCTAGATGATGATGGAAATGTTCATTTATACCATTTAGTTAAAGGTGAAGAAATTGTATGTAGTGAATGTAAAACTTTAGGGTATGCTAAAAAACTTATTCTTGATGATTGTCTTAAGCTTTATATGTACTCTGGAGGAGATAAAGGAAGTAGAGTGAATTTATTTGAATGGTTTGATGAGAGTGATATTTGTTATCAATCATATATGTTTAGAAACCGTGAAAAAGAGCAATCTGAAAATAAGATTAGAATGATAACTGGACATCATTTTGGATGGACTAATTTGTTTTTTAGTGATCATCAAGGGGCTTTGAGATTATCAGATCTTCCTATTTCAAGCACCACTGAAATTTCTTTCTATCTTGGATGTAGAGGGATACGTTCTCCTGATTTAATTAGACGAGATTTTATGAAAAAGCAGCCTTTTATGAGTCGTGAAGAATTTGATCGGTTATTTTTTCTTCCAGCTGATTATAAAGAATATGAAAAGTATAAAAAAGAGTGGGAAAAAGATTATCAAGATTACAAAGATGGGGCTGCTCATTATGTTTCAGCTCTTTTAAGAGGTGCTCCTAATGCAGTTCATTTGGGTTATAATTCTGTATCTCCTTTAACTGGGCAAGGTCCTGGCAGTCCTGCATTAATGAAAAAATTTCTTGAAAAGATTGGAAACCCGGAAAATTTACCAGCTCTCACTACTGAAAAAAGGGTAAAATATTGGCTTGAAGCTGGTGAAGAAGTGTTGGGGAAAGGACTTTCTGTAGGGGTTTATTATAAAGACTATGAAACAGGAGAATGGGTGTGGACAGATGGAAAAAAAACAAAAGCTATTCCTGATTATTTATTAGAGTACATTTAAAGAGTTATGTTTGTGTATCTTACTATTGTTACTTTTGACCCTTTTTCTAAAAGTGGAAATATTTTATCCATGTCTTTATTAGATAGTCCTATACATCCAAGAGTCCAATTATATCCCCCATTATTTCCGGGTTCACCGCTTCCTTCACCATGAATTTCTATTAATCCCCCCAATTTAGTATATTGGTTTGGTGTTTGTTTGTTTGTTTGCGCATTAATAATTTGATCATATTGGTTTTTGTTAATTAATTTTGATTCAAGACCTTTTTTTGCATCTTCAATTAAAGGATAATTTATTAGAAAAGCTTTGTGATAGTTTGACCATGGTTTTTTTTCTATAAGGGAGAATTCTCCTTCGGGAGTACATCCATCTTTTACTATTTTTTTATCATCAAAAGGATTTCTTCCCATTTCAATAGGGTATTTAGAATGTACTTTTCCTGAGTCTATTAAATAAAGAGTATATGCTGATTTGTCAATTATTATTGATTTTTTATTTTCTCGTGCTGATTTAGTAATTGTAGAGTCTATCCAAACATTAAATTTTTTTAAATCTTTTTCAGAAAATTTATAACGAAAATCAAGTTTTATACATTTTTTTTTGTATTTTGAAGTATCAACATAATAATCTAAATTTGATGTTTTTGTTATATCTTCTTTTATTTTTTCCTGTAGAACAGTTTTTTCTAAATTTTGTTTTGGATAATCTTGAGCATTTAAATTACTAAAAGATGCAAAACCTAAAAATGCTAAAGTTGTAAAACCCATTTTGAGTTTATTTAAAATTGTTTTCTTTCCCATAATAATTACTATTAAGTAACATTTATAAAGATTTTTGTTTATCGTCGGTGTTTGTAACTTTTAACTACTGGTAACAAGTACTATTTGAAAAAGGTTTAAAAATTTGATTTTGAATTAGTTTTATTTAATTAATTAATGTCTTATAGCGTTTAATTAAATTTATATAGGTTTTTTTCTACATTATTATATGAAAAATAAAGAGGCA
>CAYVGH010000062.1:0-3885 GCA_964451185.1 Candidatus Woesearchaeota archaeon
CTAAAATAGAGGTTGTAGGTTTTTTAATAATTTTTTTATCAAGTTTTTTAATAGATGTAGATCATTATATTTATTATGTTTTTAAGAAGAGAGATTTGAATTTAAAAAGAGCTTATAGGTGGTTTCATAAAAGACATAAAAGAATTTTATCTTTATCCAGAAAGAAAAGAAATGAAATTTATACAGAAATCCATTTTTTTCATGGAATTGAAATATTAATTATCTTGCTTTTGTTAGGGCTTTTTGTGCACAAATATTTCTTTTACATTTTAATAGGTTTTGCTTTTCATTTATTTTTAGATATAATTCATCAGAGAACAATTCATGACAGATTAGAAAGAATTTCTTTAATATATGATTTTATAAAGTTAAAAAAATATAGTTAATTATGGGTTTAATAAAGAGGGGTAAAAGGTATGTCAAAGGCGAAGAAAAAGACATAAAAGAAATTTGGAGAAGAATAAGAAAAAGAGATTTTTCAGGTAATATTGGTTTAGCTGTGAAAAATAGCATTTACCAGTTTTCTACAACTGTGATTATGAAGATAGGTTCTTTGCTTTTCACAGTAATTATCGCAAGATTATTAATGCCTGAACTTTTTGGTTTATATTCATTAACTTTATCAACTATTCTTATTTTTGGAGCTTTCTCAGAATTAGGTTTAGAAAAGACTTTACTAAGATTTATATCAAAAGAATTAGGAAAAAAGAAAGCAAGAATAAAACCCTATTTATTTTATTTAGGGAAAATAAAGATTTATTTAACTATTTTATCTGCTGCCCTTATTTTAATTTTAGCAAAGTATATTGCAAATACATTTTATCAGAAACCAATTTTCTTAGCACTGCTTGCAGGAATTTTATACATTGCTTTTAATCAAATAACTGGGTTTTTAAAATCAATACTATATGCTTCTAATTCTTTTGTTTCAGTTTTTAAAAGAGAAATTGTTTTTCAAATTTCTAGACTTATTCTAATCCCTTTTGTGATTTTCCTTGTAATAAAATATTCTCTTTCAAATGAGCTTAGTTTAATGTTAATAATTCTTTTCTTAGTCTTTTCTTTGTTAATATCTGCTTTGTTTTTACTTCTTGACGCAAAAAAAATATACCTTAAGAAAATTAAAAACGAAAAAACTTCCAAACTTTCAAAAAAACAAAAAAAGACAGTAAATGCTTTTCTTATTGCAACAGCAGTATTTGTTCTTTCAGGAGTGTTTTTTGGAAACATTGATAAAATAATGCTTGGTCGTTTTGTTGCATCAGAGTTTATAGGATATTATACTGTTGCCTTTAGTTTGGTTGGGGCTTTAATTCCTTTAGTTGGATTTGCAGGAATAGTTCTATTTCCAATTTTTAGTAGATTAAAAGGAAAAAGGCTTAAAAAAGGATTTAGAAGATCTTTAAAATTAACTATTCCAATTTCTGTAGGAGTATTTTTAGTTACCCTTGTCTTGTCCCACCTAGTCGTTTTAATAATTTATGGAAATGAGTATCTTTTAGCTACAAACATCTTAAGAATTTTATCTTTACTTTTAATAATTTCTCCTTTAATAGGAATTTATTCTATGTATTTTATATCACAAGGAAAACCACAAGTTGTTTCTAAGCTTTTAATTATAGCAACTGCCTTAAACATTTTCCTTAATTATTTTTTAATAACCTCTCTGTTAAAATATGGGGAATTAACTGCTGTTTACGGAGCAGCAATTGCAACTTTAATTAGTCAAGGACTTTATTTAGGAGGGCTAATTTTGTGGAGAAAAAGATAAGAATTGTTTTTTATTTTCTTCCTTTTGATTCTTTATCATTTTAAGAATTTCCATAACTTTTAAAGAAATGTTCTTATTTTCTAGAGGTTCAAAATTTCTTTTTACACACCTCAAAAAAGCCCTGATTTCTTTTTCTAAAGGTTCTTCTTTTGATTCAAAAATTAATTTAAAATCTTTTTTTAGATTATTCAATAAGAATATTTTATCATTTATCCAATAATAAATTTTTCCTTTTTTTGTAATTATTTTTACTTCTTTATTTTTATTTGGATTAGTTCTATCGATTTTTATTTTACAATTTGTTCCCCCTCCAAATTTAAGATCTAAAGAAACTAAATCAGATTTAGAGAGAAATGCTCTTTCTTCATTTAATTTTATTTCTTTCGGAGAGGTTCCAAGAAGTCCATAAACTATAGATAATTCATGCGAAACTAAATTCAAAAAGATGTCTTCGCTAAAGGTTCCAAATTTATTCCAAGTTAGTTCTAAATCAATTATCTCATCATCAGAAGTTAATTCTTTAAGCATTTTGTAACAGGGATGATACAAAAAGAGATGTCCAACAAAGAAAATTTTTCCTTTAGATAATTTTATTAATTCTTCTGCTTCTATAAGGTTCTCAGCTAAAGGTTTTTCTAGAAAAACTTTTTTATTTTTATAGAGGGCTTTTTTAGCTATCTCAAAATGGGTCTTTATGGGGGTTGCAATTACCACAATCTCAATTGAAGGATCATTTAAAATATCTTCATAATTATGTGTAACTTCAAAAGTAGGATAATTTTCTTTAATAAACTGAAGCCTGGTTGAATCTTCTTTGTTAGCACAAATTTTCACTTTTGCATTTTTATTAAAAACTCCAACCAAATTCCTTCCCCAATTTCCAATTCCAATTATTCCCACATTCATAGATTTTTCTCTATTTTTTCTTTCTGCGATTTTTAATACTTGCTCTGCAGCATCCACGCAGGTGGGTATTTTTCCAGAGAATACAGAAACAATTTTATCATTAATTTCTTCCACAATAGTTGGTCTTGCATCATCGTGTTCTCTATAAGGAAGAACAGTTCTAGTGGTAAACATAGAACCAATATGCACAGCTTCTTCTCGTATTCCTGGAAAAAACCTTTCCGCAGCATTAAGAAAATCTTTTACTTTGGTCATAGGGGGGTCTTTAATTATTCCTTGATTTACAAGGTCTTGATATTTTTCAGGAATTTCTGGAATCTTCCCTATATTTTTATGGTGTATAGCATGTGTAACATTTCCCATTAAAGTTAAACCTGTTTTACCATAAGGGTCTATGCATGTAAATGGCCCATCCTGTACGACAATGCTCTTATTTTCAAATCTTTTTGGCAACATTAATACTATTTTTTCTACTAATTCGAATTGATAATTTTTCTGCGCCTCTGTAAAATCTTCAAATAATAAATTATTATATGCATAAGTAGCAGCAACAATCAAATCATAGCTTTTTATGTCCTCATACTTCACCTTTTTGTTTAAATATATCTTAACACCATAACGCTCACATCTTTCTAAACAAGATTTCTTGAATTGAAGGGGATCTATTATGGATTCTTTAACCCGAACACATTTTTCTATTGTTTCATTGTTCAAGATATCTAATTCTACAGGTTCATACTTTAATCCGTGTTCCCCCCAAATACTAAAACATTGTGCAGCATTAAGAAAGCTACCCTCTTTTGCTATTGCATAATAATGTTCGTGGGGAGCATCAATCACTACTTCAGGATAAAAATCTCTAAATTTTATCTCTCCAGATAGGCAATCTTTAATTGTTTCTGAACTTCGGGGTAATGATATCCTCTATGCAATCTAAATTGGTTTATTCCTGAGGCAGCCATGAAAACATCTTTTTTTTCTTCAAATAAATCTACAGAAAACCCATTTTTTCCCAAAACAGCAGCAATAGTTAAACCAAAAATACCTCCTCCCACAATTGCAATTTTCATTGTATTAAAGAGTTTTTTCATTTTAAAAAGATATTGGTTTTTAAGATCACATTTAATCCTTTTTACAACGTTAAGAAGAAAAGCAGAAATTATTTAAACTCCTTTAAAAGAAAAGTTTATATGAAAGTGCTTATAATT
>CAYVGH010000063.1:0-2212 GCA_964451185.1 Candidatus Woesearchaeota archaeon
TTTTTAAAAAACAAGAAGACCAATGATAAAGAAACAATACAAGCTAAATATGCTCTGAGAAGGGAATTACATAAAATAAAAAAAAGAAGAATGTTAACAGAAACTCCTGAAAAAGTTCGTAGAAATTTGTTGACAAAACAATCAGAGAGGATTGTAAAAATACCTTCAACAAGTGAGAAAGGGAAATTTTATAGAAATATTAAATTTAGACTTCTTCCTCAAAAATTTCCTGATGACAAATATCCTGAGCTGAATAAAGAATTCTATATAAGATGGTTTGATCTAAAAACAGAACCTAGTTGTAATTGTGAAGAAAAAACATGGTTAATAAATAATATAATGCCAGGAGTTATTTGGCAATGTTTTCATGAAATAACTGCCTATAGAGCTTTAATTAATTCTGATTGGAAAGATGGAAAACCAATTACTCATCCAGATCCTTATATTGCAACTTCTCCTTTTTTTAAACCTTCTCCAAAAACAATTGATTTTTATTTAAAATTAAGAAATCAGGTTTTTACAAAAAAAGAAAATCATTATGGACATTTGGATAAAGTTTATAGGGATATCTGGCTTTTGAAAGATGTGGTGAGAGGAAAAATTGATTTGTTTTAAAATTAAGAATGCGCTTTGTAGGAATTAAACACATACCTCAACTTTGGGAAGGTCAAATTGTACTATTCAACTAAAAGTGCATAAAAATGACTAAAAACTAAGGTTTAAAAATTCTTTTTCTTTGTTTAAAACATGAAAAAATTTTATATTACAACTGCAATTGACTATCCAAATGCCAACCCACACGTAGGGCATGCATATCAAAAAGTTATTGCAGATGTTCTTGCAAGATGGCATAAACTTTTAGGAGAAGATGTTTGGTTTTTAACTGGAACAGATGAACATGGAAAAAAAGTAGAAAATGCTGCTAAAAAAATAAATAAAACCCCAAAAAAATTTGTTGATGAATTATCAAATAAATTTAAAGAAGCATGGAAAAGTTTGAATATTAAACCAAGTAGATTTATTAGAACAACTGATAAAGACCATGAGAAATTAATTCAAGAAGTAATTAAAAAATGTTATAATAATGGAGATATTTATAAAGGAAAATATGAAGGTTATTATTGTGTTGGTTGCGAGGCGTATATCACTGAAAAAGATTTAGTTAATGGGGAGTGTCCTTATCATCCTGGGAAAAAAATTGAAAAATTAAAAGAAGAAAGTTATTTTTTTAAATTAAGCAAGTATAAAAAATTTCTTTTAGATTTATATAAAAAAAATCCAGAATTTATTCTTCCTAAAGAAAGAAGAAATGAAATAATTTCAAGAGTTAAAGAAGGGTTAAATGATTTAAGTATTTCTAGAACTTCTTTTAAATGGGGAATTCCTTTTCCATTAGATAAAAAGCATATTACCTATGTTTGGTTTGACGCATTATTTAATTATTTAACTGGTTCTGGAAAAAATCATAAGTATTGGCCTGCGAATTTGCATCTTTTAGGAAAAGATAATTCTTGGTTTCATTGTGTTTATTGGCCTGCGTTTTTGAAGTCAGCTGGTTATAAATTACCAAAGACAGTTTTTGTTCATGGCTTTTTGAAATTCAATGGACAGAAAATTTCAAAGTCTTTGGGAAATTCAATTTCTCCAAAAGTTCTCGCAGATAAATATGGTGCAGATACAATAAGATATTTTTTATGTAGGCAATTTCCATTTGCTTCTGGTGACGACGGAGATTTTTCTGAAAAAGCTTTAGTTGATAGACATAATAATGAGTTGGCAGACAAACTTGGAAATTTAGTTTCAAGAGTTAGTAGTTTAATAGAAAAAAATGGAATCGAGAAATGCGAAGTTAAATTATTAAACAAATTAAATTTTAAAAAAATTGAAAAACTTTTTGAAAGTTATGAATTAGATAAAGTTTTAAATGAAATTTTTGCTTTTATTGATTTTTGTAATGAGTATGTTCAAAAAAATGAAATTTGGAAAACAAAAGACAAGAAAAAACTTTTTGAATTAAAAGAAAGTATTTTGAAAATCGCTGAATTATTAAGTCCGTTTATTCCAGAAAGTTCTGAGAAAATTAAAAAACAATTTAGTGTGAAGAAGATTAAAAAAGGTAAAATATTATTTAATAAAATAAAATGACACAAGGAATAGTTGAGTTTAAAGATTGGGAAAAATTAGATTTGCGAGTTGCACAAATAAAAGAAGT
>CAYVGH010000063.1:2312-3885 GCA_964451185.1 Candidatus Woesearchaeota archaeon
AAGAAATTAAAGGTGCAGATAAATTATATAAATTAATTTTAGATGTTGGAGAACTTGGAGAGAGAATTATTTGTGCTGGAATTAAGGAATATTATTCTAAAGAAGAATTAAAAGGAAAGAAAATAATTTATTTTTCTAATTTAAAGTCAAGAAAAATGATGGGAATTGAATCTCAAGGAATGTTATTGGCTGCTTCTACAGATAAATCACCGCTCGGTGTACCCCAAAGTGCTGAATGTCAGGACAAAGTTATTTTGCTTACTCCTGATACCCAAAAGGGCACAAGAAAAGAAATTGAAAATGGAAGCAGGGTTGGATGATTTTAAAACTTAAAACTTTCTAAGAGATAATTTAAATCAAAAAATAAATAACATTCAATTAATCCTGTTACTACAAATAAAAATTTGTTTAATTTTTTCATTTCCTTCTAAAAATCCTCTTCCAAAAACTCGGTCTATCTTTATTAGAATCATATTCAAGATTAATCATCCCAGCTGCAATTTCTTTGTAAGCTCTTGCTGAGTCTGACTGGGGATGTGTATGAACAACAGCATCTTTAAAATTTAAAGATTTTTTTACTGCCAAATCTTCTGGAATCATTCCTAACACCGAAGTTTCTAACATATCTTTTACTGTTTCAGGTTGTAATTCAATTTTATCTTTTCTTACTCTTGTCACAATAATTCCTTTCACTTTGATTTTTAATTGCTCTGCTAATTTAATTGTTTTCAAAGCATCTGTTAGTGCAGGCAGTTCAGGATTTGTTACAATTATTAATTCATCTGCAATTTTAATTGTAGAATTTACTTCTTCACCTAAGCCTGCAGCACTATCAACAATTACATAATCTGCTAATTTTTGAAAGTCTTTTTTAAAATTTTTTAAATTTTCAGGTTTGATTTTTTTCAATTCTTTAACTGAAAGAGATGAAGGTATAATTTTTACACCAGACTCATGCTCATAAACAGCTTCAAAAGGCTCTGCTTTTCCAAGTAATACATGATTTAAATTTATTGGAACATTCGGAGAATTTAAATGAATTCCAATATTTGGGGTGGATAAATTTCCATCTATAATTAAAACATTTTTCCCAAAATAATTCATAGCAGCACCTAAATTTATTGCTGTTGTTGTTTTTCCAACACCTCCTTTTCCAGATGCAATAACAATTACTTTTTTCATTGGATTTTTTTTGCCTTTGTATTTAAAAATAATACAACTGAAAATTCGCAGGATTTTTTACCTATAATAGAAAATTTATTTTTCATGTTTTTTTTATACAAAAAATACTTCTTAAAGTTATTTATTTTGTATTTTATTTAATTAGAAGTTTTTAGCCCCTTTATTAGACATGTTGTTTTACTCTGCTTATAAATTTTTCTATAATCTCAGCATATTCTTTTAATTTATCTAAATTAACATTTATCTCCTGTCCTTTATATAAAATTTTAAGATTAACATTTTTTCTAAATTCACCTGATTTTTCAGTTCTTAATTTATCAACTTTTCTTATCATATCATAAAGTTTTATAGCATTTAATAGGTCTTTATCTCTTTTAAAAACTTTTTTAAA
>CAYVGH010000064.1:0-3855 GCA_964451185.1 Candidatus Woesearchaeota archaeon
AAAACAACCGGTTTATTATTCATTCTTTAAAAAAAGATTTTAATTTTATAAGTATTGTTGTCTTCTAAAGTAACTTTCAAGTGTAAAAGAATCTTTATAATATCTAAATTCTTCTTAAAAATATGACAAATCTTTTTGTAGCAGATGTAATGACAAGAGAATCAATTAACGTTAAACCAGATACAAATTTATTCGAATGTGCTAAAAAAATGGTTAAGGAAAAAGTTGGAAGTTTACTTTTAGTTGAAAAAAAAGAACTCAGAGGGATTATTTCTCAGAGGGATATTTTATGGGCAATAGTAAAAAAATCAAAAGATAATCTTAAAGAAGTTAAAGCAATAGAAATTTCTCCAAAAAAAATAACAACAATTAGACCAACAGCAACAGTAAAAGAAGCTATTGAAAAAATGAAAAAATCAAAATTCGAAAAACTACCTGTGGTAAAAAATAAAAAATTATTAGGATTTATTACAACCAAAGATATTTTAAATTTTAAACCAGAATTTTATCCTGAATTAGAAGAAATTTCTAAAATAAGAGAAGAATCTAAAAAATTAAAAAGATTAAAAGCTAAAGAAAAAATAGCAACATTTGGTATTTGTGAAGAGTGTGGAAATAGGGGCTCACTTTATAGATTTAATGGAATGCTTATGTGCGAATCTTGTATGAATTCTCAATAAATTTTTGTAAATAACTGACCTTTGACAATCTAAATAAAAAAGGTAAAGTATGATTCTAAAAAATCTATGCTCAAAACATCTTTCTAAGATTTTGGTGTAAATATTTTTAAAAAAAGCTTAAACTAAAAATATTTAAACACAAAATTCTCACTAACAATATGGAAAAAAATAAAATCTTTTCAACTAAAACAAAATATGATGGAATTTTTTCTTTTAAAGATGTCTATAAATTTTGCTATGATTATTTAACAGATGAATTAAAATTTAATATAATTGAAACCAAATATTCAGAAAAATTAAAAGGCAATTCAAAAGATATTGATGTGGAATGGGAAGGGAATATAGAATTTGATGATTATTTTAAACATTATATAAAAGTTAAATTTAAAATTATTGGATTAAATGAAGTAGAAATAATGCAAGAAGGAATAAAAACAAAAAGAAATAAAGGGAGTATTGAAATAAAAATGGATGGGATTGTAATAAGAGATTATAGAGGAAATTATACAACAAACCCAACAAGAAAATGGATGAGAAGTATTTATGAAAAATGGGTAATTCCTGCAAAAGTAGAAAAAATTGAAGACAAACTTATTGAAGATTGTGATGAATTCTTAGGACAAGCAAAAGCATTTTTAGATTTAGAAGGGAAGAGATAAACTAATTTATTTCCAAAAAGTGGATAATCTAAATATTTTATTTAGCTAATTTAAAAGCTAATTCATTTATGCCTTTTTCAAAAATATTTGCTTTTTTTGACCTGTTTTTTATCCTGTTTTCAACAGCTATTCTACCTTCTCTGTCAATATGACCGCTTAATTCATTTCTAAATTTAATATATTTTCTAATTATAAAATAAATTAAAAGTAATAATAAAAAAAGTAAAATCCACAAAGATATAACTTTTAATTTATCAAGAATATTTAAAATTTTTTCAAAAACATTTTTAAGACTTTTGTTAATATTATTTAATGAATCAATAATTCCTAATTTAACTTTTTCTGCTTTTGAAATCTCTTCTGGAATTTCTTCTTCTGGCTCAATCAAAGGTTCTTCTTCTACAGAACATGTTTGTGATTCATCTGGTTTTCCTATTATTCCTGAACAAGTTCCATTATTTGAGCAAGTTCGTGTTTGAACTCCATTTGAACAAGAAGACCAATCAGTGCAAACCCAATCATAAGTACATCCACTTCTACTACTACTTGAACTACTTGAAGAACTACCAGAAGGAGTAACACTTACAACAAAAGAAACATTTTCTGTATTATTTAAATTTCCTAAAATATCTGAACAATAAAAGTTTGCAATATAATTTGCATTTGATAAAATTTTCGTCGCTGTGAAGCCTGTTCCTGTTAAATTTGAAGTTAAAGAATAATTTGTTACTCCAGCATCTAAAGAATAATTACAAGTTGAATTTTCATTTGTACTTACTTCAAAACTAATATTTGAACTTGTGTATGTTGTGTTTGTTGGAGAAATGATTGTTACTTCTGGGGCTGTTGCATCATTACAACAAACACCACAACTATCTTGCCATTGCAAACAAGGATAACTAGAACATGCAATTGCCCAAGTTTTGCCATCATTATTAGAATCACAAATATCCCAGCTTGCATTTTCATAAGTTGAATATGTTTGCATTTCTAAAGTTGATTTTCCTGTTCCACAAGAACTTGAACTTTGTTCAGATGTTTGATTATCATAAAAACAATTATTACAATCTCCAGGGTTATGTCCTGCAAAACCACCTTTTTTTAGAGAATCTCCAATTACTAACCCATCTGAATAAGAATTATTAATTAATCCAAAATTATTCCCAACAAATCCTCCAATATAAACTCCAGAACCATTTGTTTCCACATCTGCATAACAATCTAAAATAATTTCATCTGTATTAAGAGCTCCAATAAAACCACCAATTTGAGAACCACCAGATACTTTTCCAGTTACATAAGAGCTACTGATTTTTATATTATTAAAAAGACCAAATGCCTCAAAATCTCCTGCATAACCAATTAAACCACCAACAAGATTTCCAGAAGCTTGAACATTTACATTAACACCACTTATATTTGTTAAATTTCCTACACATCCTCCAATTAATCCTCCAACATAACTTGGACCACCAACATTAATATTAACACCACTAACATTAATTAAATTTCCTACATCTGCTCCTATTAATCCTCCAACATAATCACTTGAACCATTAACATTAATTTCACTTGCATAAACATTTGTTAAACTATTAAAATTTACACCAAACAATCCCCCAACAACATTTCCATAACCAGTGATATTAAGATTACTTGCATAAATATTTGTTAAATTTCCTCCATTAATCATTCCTGCAATTCCTCCAACTAGTCCAGTATCATTAACATCAAGAACTACATTACTAATAGTAATATTATCTAAATTTAAATAACCTGCTTCATTTTTTCCAATTAAACCTCCAATATTTTCATCACTTGAAGCATTTCCTAGAATATTAGAGTTATTAATAATAATATCATTTAAATTTCCTGCTCCAAATTTACCAGCTAAAATTCCTGTATTTCCAGAATTAACAATAAGATTAATATTATTTGCATAAATATTTGTTAAATTACTCATCCAACTTATTTTACCAACTAAACTTCCAGTATATTTAAAATATTTTGAAAGAATAGTAAAATTTTCTAATTTTATATTTTTAATTTCAGAATTATTAACATAACCAAATAAACCTATGCTTTCATCAGGAGAAATACCACCCCTCCAAGAACGATTAATAAACAAATGACTTATTGTATAATTATTACCTTCAAAATTTCCTTCAAAATTTCCTTCAAAATTTCCTATAAAATAATTTGCATTGTTTCCGACAGGCTCAAAACCAGCACCTGAATTCCAATTTGTTGTATTTGAGCAATCAATATTTCCTATTAATTCATAATCAGCACTTAAGTTATCCCTCATATGCTGAAGCTCGCAACATGTTGAAATATCTAATTTTCCGTCGCTATCACTATCATTAAAAGTAATTGAAGCAGAACCTGATTCTGGGTTGCAAGCTTGAGGTGTTGTATCAACACTAAACCAAATTGAATCATTTAAACCCATATTTCCAATAGAATCATTTGCATATAAAAGCAAATGATGAGCACCATCTTCAACTTCTAAACTT
>CAYVGH010000065.1:0-3847 GCA_964451185.1 Candidatus Woesearchaeota archaeon
ACAATGTAATATTGTGGGAATTCAACAAAAGAACTTATGAAAAAATATTAAAAGAAAGACAAATAAATAATAGATTACCTTGATTTTATATTCCCAAAAATATTAATTTTACTAATAATATAAATGATATCTTAGAAAATAATATAATATTAAATGCTGTTCCTACACAAACAATAAGGTCTGTTCTAAAAAATTTGCAAAAAAGTATAAATTTCTATTTAGACAAATTAAATTACAAGCAATGAATTTTACAAAAGGAAAAAAAGATGCTAAAAAGAAAAGACTTAAAATTTATAAAATAAAAGATTTAGAAAGTTTAGAAAATTTAATTAATTGATAAATATTTTTTAAATTTGTTATTTTTATCTACAAGAATTTTTTTCGTTTTAATTGGTTTATCTGATAATTCAAACCCCATAATTGTTATTTCATCTCCTTTTTTAATTAAATGAGCTGCAGCTCCATTTATACAAATTGTCCTTGAATTTCTCTTGCCCTTAATTACATAAGTTTCTAATCTTGCTCCATTTGTATTATCCACAACTAAAACCTTTTCATTTTCCCATAATCCTGATTTTTCAATTAAATTTTCATCAATTGTGATAGAACCAATATAATCTAAATCAGCCTGAGTTACAGTTGCCTTGTGTATTTTTGATCTTAAAATAAATCTCATGTTCTTAAGTCTTTTAAACTTTCATACTTTGATTTAAAGTTGTTGCTAAATCAATAATATATTTTCCTTCTTCCATTTTATAAATTAAAGGTCTTTTTTTATTAAATAGATTTACAATATCAATTTCAAATTTTCCTTCGCCAATCACTTTTACTGATTCTAAATCAAGAATTACAGGAGTTTCTTCATCTGTTATTCCTGCAATTTCCCTAATATCTTTTTCAACTGATTTTCTTTCTTCTTCAGGAATTTTAATAGCAAGTTCTTTATTTTTTCTAATTTGTTCTAATTGCTCTTCTTTAACATAAAAAAAGAAACGACCTCCACAATCAGTACAACCTGTTAACAATTCTTTACTTCCCGTAGGAATAATTCTTGAGCATTTTACACATTGATAAGGCATAAATAAATGAGAAATTTAAAGTATAAATATGTTTTCATTTGAAAATTTTTTAATTTTTGAAAAAGGTTGTTACTTTTCTAAAAGAGTGACAAACCGAAACATTTATAAAGCTCTTTTTCTTAGAAATGCTATCTAAGTAATCTTAATAGAGAGATGAAAAGAGGTAAAAAATAAAATGGCAGAAAAAATTATCAAGATGCAGTAAGCAGAACTTTTGAAGTTCATGGTTCAAAATTAGACGAAGCTATGAAAGAAGCAAGAAAAGAAAACCCTAATTTTGGAAAATATGAAACTTCTCCAGGAATTTATTCTGAAGTTAAAATTGAAGAAAATGGAATAACAAATATTTCTTTTAATGATTTGAAATATTTGGAAGGAAAACTTCAAAAAGTAACAGGAGATTCTAACGCTAAACTTTTAAGAAAGCCTTTAGAATACCAGGATTTAACTATAAAACTTTTAGGGGGATTTTGAAAAGTTGCAAGATTTGACTCAAGTTCTGAAAAAACTCAACTTACGATTGAAGATGAAGGGGAAAGACAGGCTCAATGGTTAAATAAAAAATTCACAAGAAAATCTCTTAAAAATAAATTGTAAGTTTTTATTTTAACTTTTAATTTTCCTTTAACTTTTTTTATTTTTATTTATTCAAAAGCAACTCAATCTTCTTAGGATTTTTCTTTATATCTTTCACAATTGTTGCAGGACCAATTATTGTAACTGCTCCTAAATCTCCTTTAGAAAGTGCATTAATTAAATTTGTTTTGAATTTATTAAAAAATCCTTGATTTTTATTATTTCCAGAAATTACAGCCAGTTCAATTCCTTTAAAATTTTTAATGTGCCCAATCATGACCATTGTATCTCCAATTAATCTTGCTTCTTCTTCTGGTTTTAATTTTCCTTGTAAAATTAGAATATTATTTCCTAAAATAATTTTAAGTATTTTTTTAATTCTTTCATTACTATTTAAATTTGCAATTTCATTATAAGGTAAAAACTGGATTGAAAATCCTCTTATTTTTTTTATACTCTTTTTTTTCTTAACCATTATTATCTATTATATATATTGTAAAATATAGTTTTTAAATTTTTTTAGATAGTTTAAATAAAGTTTCATAAAATTCTTCAATGTTCTTGCCATATTTAGCTGAAATTCCAACAACATCATATTCTGGAAAAGCATTTTCTACTTTTTTTAAAGATGCTTTTTTTAAATCAATTTTATTTGCAACTATTAACACTGGAATTTTTCTTGCAACCAAATTTCCAATAATTGTTATATTAACTTGGTTGTAAGGATTTTTAGTAGCATCTAAAACAATAACAACCATTTCCATATCATCAAGCCATTTTATACTTTCAATAACTCCTTGTGTTGCGGTTTTTGCCCTCTCTTTTGCTTCTTTCTTTTTCATTTTAAATTTTAAAAAATCCTCATAATCTATTTTTGTAGCAATTCCAGGAGTATCAATCATTTTAAAAGTCATTTTTTTATTTTTATAATTAATTTCAACTTTTTCTTTAAACTGAACTTTTCTTGTTTCATGAGGAATTTTACTAATTTTTCCAATTTCTTCACCTGTAAAATCCTTGCAAATTCTATTAGCTAAGCTGGTTTTTCCAGCATTTGGCGGACCATAAAAACCAAGTTTTATGTCTTTTTTATTATTAAACATCCTCTTAAACATTTTTTTAAAAAAATTTCTCATAATTTTTATAACCATATTATAAATTTGTTAAAGGGGTTTATTAAAGTTTTGTATATTTAATTAATATATTTTTTGATAAGATGTTTTAGCTGTTTTTTTCTTGAAAAGTTCTGGCATTCCTGTTTTTTTTCCGGCATATTTTTTCATGATATATTTTATTTGTTCAGAATTCCACTTAGCTTTTTTTAAATTCTTTTTTATTGTTAAATCATCCATTTTATTTTGCTTGGAATTTTGAATATACCGAACCATATTATAGAGATCATTTTTATCTTTGAATAAATAATTTTCATATTTTTCTTTATACCATTTTTTTAAGAACAAATAAATCCCAAAAATAATTAAAATTAAAATAATTATTGCAATTACAAATAAAACCCATTTAAATTCTTTTCCTGCTTCTTCTGGAGTGCCTATATCAAATAAAACTAAATCACTAAAATCAGGAGAAATAAATAAAGGCAAATCTTCAATATTTATTTTTTCTGTTGTGTAAAATTTTGTTGTTTCACTATTTTCTAAAATTTTATAATAATACCCAGATTCATAAGTTAAATTATCTTCAAATTTCAAATTTTCCATATCTTTTATTATTAAGTAAGATTCTTGATTTGTTTTTATTTCAAAAACTCTAACTAACATTGTTTCTCCACCTTTATAATTTGCAGAATATTCATTCATGGAAATTTCTTGGCCTCCTTTAGTTAAGATAGAATTTTTATATTGTTCATCTTTTTCAGATTCATAAGTTTCATTAGAAATAAATTTTAAAGCTTCTAAATTTATGTTTTCTTTTTTAGGGAAAAAAATCCCCAAATCAATATTAAATGTTTTTGAAATGTTTTGGGGTATTTCTATTTCAAGAATTTGTGTTAGTAAATTTTTGTATTCTTCTTCAGAAATAGTTAGAGAATAATTGCGTTTTATTTCTATTATTTTGTGCTCTGTTTCATTTAAATTTAAAATATTTTTAATTGCTTTTGCAGAAAAAGAATCATAATTAAAAATCTCTGTTTTGATATTTAATATTTGCTGAAGTTTTTCATCAATAGAATT
>CAYVGH010000066.1:0-3790 GCA_964451185.1 Candidatus Woesearchaeota archaeon
TTTGTGAATTAATGGTTTGGAAATCTTTTAAAAAACAATATGAACCAAAGTTGAAACTTAAAAAAGGGGATTATTTTTCGTTTTGGGATTTTTTAAAAAATATTAAAAAAAATAATTTTGGAAAATTCACAATTTTCAGAGGATTATTAGCTTTTTCAACATCTATAAGCTCCCCGCTTGTGGTTATTTATCTTTTAAGATATTTAAATTTTAATTATGTAACTTATATCTTAATAACAATTTCAGGAACTTTTTTCTCTTTGATTTTTTTAGAACTCTGGGGAAAGATTGCAGATAAATACGGAAATTATAAAGTAATTGTTTTAACAACTTTAATTATTCCTTTTGTACCAATTCTTTGGATTTTATCTGATTCTATAATTTATTTAATTTTCATACCTTCTATGATTAGTGGAATTGTCTGGACGGGGTTTGTTCTTGCATGTGGAAATTTAATATATGATAATGTAAGTTCTCAAAAAAGAGGATTAGCTATTTCATATTACAATATGGTTATTGGAATTGGAATATTCCTCGGTGCAGGATTAGGAGCATTGCTAATTAAATTTTTAACAATAAAAATCATAGAACCCTTATTTGCAATTTTTATTTTTGGAAGCATCTTAAGAATGTGTGTTGTTTATGTTCTTCTCCCGAGAGTAAAGGAAATTAAAAAACATAAAAAGTTTAAAGGAAGAGCATTAAGAAAAATGTTATTAAAAGAAACAAGACCCACAATAATTGAAGAAGCTCATGAAATTATGTCTATAAAGAAGTATGTGAGAGAGTAAAGATACAAAAAGATTTATAAATAAAGTGTTCAATTAAAAGACATGTTTAACCAAAAAAAATGCCCAAAATGTGGAAAAAAAGTAAATAGCAAGCAGAACTTTTGCCCTTATTGTGGGGTTAGATTAGATAATTCTAAAGATTTGGGAATGTTAGGAAAAAATGATTTAGTCGATAAAGAAACTTTTCAAAATCCTTTTTTAGAAAGTTTTGGAGGAGGAATGTTGGGTAAGATGATTGGAGGCACTATAAAAATGTTAGAAAAAGAAATACAAAAAGATATGAAAAATATAAAAAAAACACCAAGAACAAATATGAAATTAATGATTAATGGAAAAGAAATAATGTTTAGTCAGCCTCAACCCGTTAAAAAAAAGCAGGTAATTAAAAAAATTCCTAAAAATAATTTTACAGATGAACAAATAAAGAAATTTTCAGAATTTCAAAAACAAGAAACAAAAACAAGTATGAAAAGATTTGGAGATAAAATTATTTATGAAATTGAAATGCCTGAAGTAAAATCACTTAAAGATATTTTAATAAATAATTTAGAAAATAGCATTGAAATTAAAGCGATTGGGAAAACAAAAGCATATTTTAAAATAATTCCAATAAACATGCCAATAATAGGCCAAAATTTATCTCATGGAAAATTAATTCTTGAATTATTAGGAAATTGAAATTCGTAACTTTTATAAACATCTTAAATCTTTTTTTTCTATGAGGCTGTAGCTCAGTCTGGTAGAGCACTGCTCTGATAAGGCAGGGGTCCACGGTTCAAACCCGTGCAGCCTCATTCATAATATTTATTTGAAATATTATCTAATTTTTATCTATATAAAATTAAAGAAGATTTGCACGCACAAAGCTGAAGTTTGTAGTTATATATAAAGTTTCACAAACTTTTTGCTTATGAAAAATTATGATTTCACTTCAAATCCATACAATCCCATTTCACAAACTTTAAAAACCAATTCCTTTTAAAATATTTATGGCAAAAGCAAATCAACCAAGTAAGTCCAGGGGAAGATTTTTATTCATTCGTCTTTCTAATAAACTGAAGAGGAAATTCAAATGAAAGCAAAACATCTTTTCAAGATTTTGTATTCATTCGTCTTTCCAATTAAACTGAAGAGGAAATCCAAATGAAAGGATTATATCATTATTTAAGGGAAGCTTGGAAAAAACCAGATAAAAAAATACTTAGAGATCGAATGATTGGTTGGAGAAAATCAGAAGCACAAGTTAAAGTTGAAAAACCATTGCGATTAGACAGAGCACGATCACTTGGTTACAAAGCAAAAAAAGGATTTGTAATAATTAGAATTAGATTAAAACGAGGCGGACATAAAAGACCAAGACCAAACAAAGGAAGAAGAAGTAAAAGATTACATACAAGAAAAAATTTAGGAATGTCTTATAAATGGATTGCAGAACAAAGAGTTGAAAGAAAATATAAAAATCTTGTTGTGTTGAATTCTTATATGATTGGGAAAGATGGAATTCATTATTTTTATGAAGTAATTTGCGTTGATCCACAAAGACCTGAAATTAAAAATGATAAAAAAATAAATTGGATTTGTAAAAAAACAAATCAAAAAAGAACAATGCGTGGATTAACTTCTGCTGCTAAAAAATCAAGAGGTTTGAGAAATAAACATCCAACTTCTAAAACAAGGCCGAGTGTAAGGGCTGGTGGAAGAAGAGGGAAATAATTTATCTTAAAAGTTCGATTAAAAGGTGTTAAACTCAATCCAAAAATTATTAAAAACAAAAATTATTCTTAATATCATGCAACCTCTTAAAAAAATAAAATTCATTGTAATCCACCACTGCCAAAGAGATGTTGATTCTCCAAAAGAAATTAAAAAAAGACACTTAGCGCGAGGATTTGAAGATATTGGATATCATTATTTAATTGGAAAAAAAGGAAAATTATACAAAGTAAGAAATGAAAAATTTCAAGGAGCTCATGTTTTTAAACATAATAAAAATTCAATTGGAATTTGTTTAATTGGAAACTTAGATAAAAAACTTCCAACTAAAAAACAAATTCAAACTTTAATTAAATTTTTAAAAAACAAAACTAAAAAATTAAAAATTCCAGTAAAAAATATTTTAGGACATAAAGAATTTCCAAATGTAATTAAAACTTGTCCAGGGAAATTTTTAGATTTAAATGAAATTAGAAATAAAACTCAACAAATCCCAAACATATAAAAACTCTTTTTTCTTTTCGCTATTATGCTATCACAATCTCCAATAGATTTAAACAAAGTCCCTGAAGAAGATATTGACAAAGAAATTCTTCGTCTTGGCATGATTGCAGAACTTGATGCTGTAAATCTCTATGAACAACTTGCATCAAAAACAAAAAACAAAAAAATCAAAGCAGTTCTTTTAGACATTGCAAAAGAAGAAAAAACACATGTTGGAGAATTTCAAACACTACTTCTTGAATTAGATTCTGAACAAGTTATAGAATTAGAAAAAGGAAAAGAAGAAGTTCAAGAAATGAAATGAAAATAAAATCAATAATTTATTTTTTAATAATAACTTTTATTTTAATAATAATATATTTTTTAAGCCCATTACAAGAATTTTTTCTAATTTTAATAATCTTGGGAATTTTATTTTTAATATTAGGAATTATATTAATTTTTCTTGCAAAAAAACAAAAAAGAAAATTCTTTCCAATATTAATAGGAATTTCAGCAATAGCTCCTTTTGTTTGCGCAATACTCCATAATTTATTTTATGCTTTAGCAATAACTTTTGAAAACT
The DNA here is from genome assembly GCA_964451185.1 of Candidatus Woesearchaeota archaeon. Taxonomy (GTDB): domain Archaea; phylum Nanobdellota; class Nanobdellia; order Pacearchaeales; family GW2011-AR1; genus CAYVGH01. Next base: position 3,574 of record CAYVGH010000066.1, read on the forward strand.
TCAAACTTCTCTTTGAAATATTGCACACAAGTTTTTTTATTATAGGATTGCTCATCGCTCCAATAACTTTTATAATTGGAGTAATTGGATATTTTTTAAAAAACAAATCTTAAAAACTCAAACTTTGATTAAATTTTTAAAAATAAAATCAAAAAGCATAATATTCCAGTAAAAAATATTTTAGGACATAAAGAATTTCCAAATGTAATTAAAACTT
>CAYVGH010000067.1:0-3742 GCA_964451185.1 Candidatus Woesearchaeota archaeon
AATTCTTTAAATTTAGCATTCTCTGAACTTTCGGTATTTATAGAATATCTGTTTCTTTTTGCAGTGTATCCTTCTTGTTTTAAAATATCTTCAATTATTTTTTTTGCAGCGCATATTTGTTTTTGATCTTTTATTTTAACACCATAATAGATATATTCCAAATCGGGTGAGAGTTTATCTACTTCTGTTATTTCTATTCCAATTTCATTTAATTTTTTTTCTATGTTTTCCATAAATTTTTATAAAAAATATGCTATTTATCAATTTAGGTGTAATATTACACCTTTAGAAAGAATTCCATTATTTTCTTTTCTGCTTTTCTTAAATTTTTTTGAAATGTTGACAATGGTGTTTTTTTCTTTTTTGATAGTTGAATTAAACTATTTTTCCTTGGAAAATCATAATATTTGTTTTTGAATGCAAATTTAAGTGCTTGTTTTTGTTTGTCTGTTAGATTTGGAGAAAGTCCAAAGAAAGATATATTTGATAATTTTTCTTTTTTTATTTTTATTAAATCCATTTTTATACTCTTTTTTGTAATGTTCATAATTTTTTTTAATCTTTTTCTTTCCCAATGAGCTACTTCATATTCTTGTGAAAAATCTTTTTTGACTATAATAGGATTGACATAAATTAAATCTCCTTCATAAAGAGGCAGGGCTTCAATTTGGTTGTTTAATTGACATAATAATAAAGTTTTTTTGTTCTTCAAAATTTGTTATTTGTTTTTGTTTTTTTAGTTCTTTTATGAATTGTTTTTTATTTTTTTCCTTTCCTTCAATAAATCCTGCAGCTGTTAAAATAAAATAACTTTTTTCTTTTTGAATGTTTAACGGAAAACCTAATAATTTTAAATTATATTTGTTTGCTAATTTATTTAAGATATTTTCTTTATTTGTAAATTTACATTTTAATGTCCACATGTTATAAGAAGTTTTTAATAGTATAAATTTGTTTTCTTTTTATGCAAAACTCCTTCAATCAAAGAAAAGTCGCAATTCTTTCTAAATTAGATAAATCTTCAATTGGTGAATGGGATGAAAAAATTATTTCTCTTTGTGAGAAATTAAATAAATCTGAAAATTATTATACCACTTCATCATGTGCTGGAAGAATTGCTTTAATGATTGAACAAGATAAAAAAGCAAAGAATTTATTTTTGAAAGTTTGGCACAATAAAATTAGTTTTAAAGAATTAAAAAATAGTTTAATAGAAATTAAAATTAAAAAACTAATTAAATTTAAATTTGAACCTGCAATTCTTCATCTTGCTTGCAAGGATTTAAATTTTGCTTCTGAGTTTTTAGAAAAAGCAAAACATCTTGGTTGGAAACGTTCTGGAATTTTGACTTATAAAAAAAATATTATTTTGGAATTAAATTCAACAGAGAAATTAGAATTCCCAATTTTAAATAATGAAAAAATTTTAGTTGATGACTTATTCTTAAAGTTAATCATTGAATTATCTAATAAGAAATTTGAAAAAACTTGGGAGAAAATAGACAAATTAAAAGAAAGCATTTAAATATTCTATTTAGTTGATTATTTTATGGTGAAAAAGAAGGTAATGAAAAAGAAAACTGATAAGACTATTAATATTTTAACCCATATTTTAGCATTATTTACTGGTTTTTTAGGACCTCTTATAATTTTTTTAGCTAGTGAAGATAAAATCGCAAAAAAACATGCGAAATATGCATTAAATTGGCAGTTTAGTTTAATGATTTATATTTTTGTTTCAATTCCCTTGGTTTTTATTTTAATTGGAATTCCTTTACTTATTGCAATTGGTGTTTTAAACACAATTTTTTGTATTATAGCAACAGTGAAAGCAAGTGAAAATACTTTTTGGAAATATCCTTTAGCAATTCCTTTTTTTAGAGTAAAATAATCTATTTCTTTTACCTCCACAATTCTTATAAATAGTTTTTTATTTATTATTTTAGTTCTGCTTAGCAGAAAATTAATATAGAATTAAAAGGAGGTAAAAATAAAAAAGATGGTACTTGATTTTGCGAAAGAAGCAATAGATAATTCTGATTCACATAGCATTAATTTCGACGAACTTCGTGCTGGAAAAGCAAATATTAAAGTTATTGGTGTTGGTGGTATGGGATGTAATGCTGTAACATGGCTTTTTAATAAAGGAATTAATGGTGCAACTATTTACGCTGCAAATACAGATGCTTTACATTTGAGTGTTACAAAAGCTGATGAGAAAATTCTTATTGGTAAAGAATTAACACGTGGTTTAGGTGCTGGTGGAGCTCCTCAAAAAGGTAGAGAAGCTGCAAAAGAAGCATTGGTTGACCTTAAAAAAGCTGTTGGTGGATCTGATATGGTTTTTGTCATTGCAGGAGAAGGTGGTGGAACAGGAACAGGTGCAGCCCCAGTTATTGCTCAAATTGCCAAAGAATCAGGAGCAGTTGTTATTGGAGTTGTTACAATGCCCTTTGAATCTGAAAAAGCTAGAATTGATAAAGCTGAATTTGGATTACAAGAATTAAGAGAAGTAACAGATACTTCTATTCTTTTGGATAATAATAGACTTGTAGATATTGCTGGGCAATTACCTATTGAAAAAGCTTTTGCAGTTGCAAACGAACTTGTGAGCACTATGGTTAAAGGAATTGTTGAGACAATTACTCTTCCTAGTTTGATTAATTTGGATTATGCAGATGTTTCAGCAGTTATGAGAAATGGTGGTGTTTCTGTAATAGGAATTGGAGAGGCAGATTCTCAAGATAAAGTGAATGAAGCTGTTCGGCAAGCCCTTACTCATCCTCTACTTGATGTGGATTACAAAGGTGCTACTGGTGCTTTAATTCATGTTACTTGTGGTCCGGATTTAAAGCTTGAAGAATTTGACACTATGGCAAAAATTGTTGCAGAAAATTTAAACTCAGAAGCACAAGTTATTATTGGAGCAAGAATTAGTAAAGATTTTACTGGAAAAGTTAGAGTTATAACTATTATGACTGGTGTTAAATCTCCTTATATATTAGGGAGAGACTCTGATTTAGAAGCAGTTCCTCAAAAAGAAATATCTGAATTAGGTATAGAAGTGTTATAAGTTTACTAAAAGTTTTTATTTTTTTATTTAAGAGGCCATAATTTTATTTGGCCTTTTTTTCTTTTTAAAATAATTTTATTATTTTATAGTCCTTGCTACACTGTGGAGTTTTGTGTTATTTTTATTTTGAATTAAATAACTCAACAAAAGAAATAATTTATAAAGTCTTTTTTCTTTTGAATTTTTATAATGGTGGATGTAAAATTAAAAAAAATAGGTGTTTTGAAAAGTTCTCTTTTTTTAGGATTATTTGGTTTTATTTTTGGATTAATGTCTTGTTTATTTTGCAAATTATTCTTTTTTATTATTAATTCCAATATTACTCAAGATATTTTAAATAATGTTTCTTTTAATTTTGTTTTTCCTGGAATTTTATTTTTAATTTTTCCTATTGCTTTTGCAATAATCTTTTTTCTTTGCGGAATAGGTTTTACTTTAATTTTAAATCTTTTTTTGAAATTAATTAAGGGAATTAATTTAAATTTAGAAGAAGTTGAGGAAGAAGTAAAAAGTTATTGAAGATTATAAGAGTTTTTTAATCATCACTTCCCAAACAATCTTTTTTTAGAATCCATTTTCTTATTCTTATATTTATCAAAATATAGAATTTTATCCAATTCTATTTTTTTTCTTTTTTTAGATTTTAAAATATTACTTTCATATCCAATT
>CAYVGH010000068.1:0-3462 GCA_964451185.1 Candidatus Woesearchaeota archaeon
TTTTTATTAAATTGAAATAGAAAATAAAATGACAAGAAGATTAAAAAAAAGAAGTCAATTTGGAAGAAATTCAATAATAGCTGGACTTGGAATGTCACTTATTGCATTCTTTATTTATAAATTTGTAAGATGGAATTTCCTATATCAATCTTATCAAGAGATTTTAGGATTCGGATTGATTGCAATAATTATAGGGATTATTTACATCTTCTTTGGAAAAAAGATTAATAGTTAAAATGAAAATATTAAAACCAAACACTTTAGAAGAATTAAGAAAAATGCAAAAAAGATACTATAAATTAGGATATACAAATTTATCTGGTGGACCAATGAGTCTAATGGAATTAGATAAAAAAATATATAAGGGAGTAAAAGCTGTAATTATAAAATATCCTAAAAGAAAAAATTATTTTATGTATTATGTAAATAAAAAGTCTTTTCTTAAGAAGGGACATAGATGGGGATAAAAAATGACAATAATATCATATAAAAAACAATTCATTAGAATTAAAAAATATATTGGTGAAAATACACAACCCTTATATCACGCTGAAATAAATGATAAATTAAGTGCAGGTATGTGGAGAAAAAGAAGTCAAGCTATAAAAGAAGCTAAGAAAATGATATTAAATTCAAAATATAAATGCTATATGAGGAAACATTAAAATGGTAACAAAAACAAAAATAAAAAAACAAGCTGCTAACATAAGATATAAAATTGCAAATATAGCAAGTGATGGTAAAACTCTTAATTCTTTAGAATTAAAACATGAAAAAATAATTAAACCATTAGATTTAAAATCGAAAAATATTGAATATAAAAAATTAAAAACTGCAACAAACAGATTTTGGAAAAGAGCTAGAAAAAGGAGAGAATCATATTAAAAATGGCAACAAAAGATTGGAAGAAAGAAACAGATACTAGTAAAATGATTGTATACGTTAATAAATATAATAATAAATTTCATGTAGATGTTTTTTATTATCGTTTTCATTATAAAAATAAATGGTTAGTAAAAACTGCAATAACTGATGAAAGTCTAAAAATAAAAACTTTCAAAACTAAATCACAAGCTCTTAAATATGCTAAGAGTTATATGAGGAAACATTAAAAATGGCAAAGAAAAAGAAAAAATGGGGCAAAATAGGTTCACCTAAATCTGCTAAGAGAAAAGCTTATCTTGCTAAACTAAGACGAAAGAAAAAAAAGAAAAGATAAAAAAGAATTATATCTAAATAATATAGTTTTTTAGTATAACTCAACTAAATCTTGAACATTTTAAATTTTATTATAGCAATGCAATAAATAACCAATAATCATGAAATACGTCTAACTAACGTTCTCTGTTGATAAAACACGTTTATATGCGTCATTACAGTACATATTAGCAGATAAGATGATAGTTTATACATACACATTATATACGTTCTAATATATTCTTTCTATTTTCATTTTAATTTTTACCTCTTTTAAGTAATCGTTGAACAACTTCTGCATAAGTATCATGCTTTGTCAATTTAAGTTTGTTTAACTTACTTTTATCTTCTTTATAAATGCTTATTAAATCTTGATTATCACTTGTCATTTTTACTTACTCCTCCTTTTCAATTTCTTTATTTATTTTTTCGTTAGTTCTATACATCATTGTCTTTGCTCCATTGCAATAGGAAATTGTTTACTTCTATTATATAATTCTTTAATAACATCTTTTTCTCCTTCCCATGTGCTGAGAGGTTATTTAATTAATATAATGAATTTAAACGTATTTAAATACTTTATTATACTAGAATATATATATTAGAGTATATATATTTACGTATTCAAACTTTTAAAATAATAATAATATTTATAAACAACTATTATTTTTATTTAACATGAAAACAATAAAAGAATTTTTTAACAATCTAGATTCTAATATTAAAAGGTCAACTAACAAAAAGACTCTCAAAATACTAGAAAGAAGAGGGAAATCTTATGTCTATAATATTCCAACACACTCTAGTTCTAAAATAAAAAAATATGCAAAAGCAAGACTTAAAAAAAGTATGCAATTAATAAAAAAAATTGCTAGAAAATTTAAGTAGTTAAATTAGACATATTAAATCCCGAACCTGAAAATTTATCACTTAATTTAGACATCGGTTTAAAAATATAAGGAACCGATTTAAAAAAACTGCCAAATGCTCGAAATGGTTCCATAAGACTACCGCCTGCAAATGCAGATATAAATAACATTTGTAATCCAAAAAAAGTAATAACAGCTAATAAAAAAGCTATAGGTTGTTTCGAAGTGTCAAACAAAATTGCATTAAGATATATCAAAGATAAAACTTTAATCCAAATATATATAATAAAAAAAGCAGTAAAAATTCCATAAAAATTCTTTAAAAAATTCCACAGATTTTCCAAAAAACCATTTCCTGTTGGATAAATACCTTTCTGTTCTATTATTTTATTACTTTCTTCACCTAAACTTTGAGTAGTATACATTAATTTCCCACCTATATATTTTATTCCAGGTTCAACATTCTTTGCTTCAACAGAAATTATTACAGCATTTATTAACATAATTCCAAAAACTAAAAATAATAAAATCCATTTTAATCTATTAAAGAAAACGAACTTTCTACCAAATCTTCTTCCCAGTGTTGATATTGCTTTTGTTGCCATTATATTTTAAAACTTACAGGGTCTCTTTTTTTAATTGCTAGCATATATCCTAAAACATATATGTCTAGTGAAAATAACAAATTTTCTAATTTATCAAAATCTATTAACATTTCTTTAATTCTTCCTTCTCCAATATCTCTTTCAGTTGAAATACTTTCATTTAGCATTATATTTCTAACATTTACAAAATGTTTATCTCGTCTATCTATATTAAGCAATTCAACTAATTTAGGTATTTTTATATAATTTTTGTTATTTAATTTAAGTTCTTTCGTATCATAATAAACATAATTAATATTTTTTAACACATATATCTTTAAAAGAAGTAATATTTGTTTTAGTGTCAAATTTGTATTCATTTTTAACAATTGTTTATATTAAATATATAAACATATATATAAACTTTACTATTGTTTTATTTTTATGAAAAGACAAGTTTCTTGTCTAAATTATATAAATGAAAGGAGGTAAAAATTAATTTTATGAAAACTAACAAAGGGAAAACGTCCCCATTATTAGCTATTTTGGCTATTGTCTTTATTCTAGCTGCAATAGTAGGAATCTATGCGCTTGTTAAGAATGTTCAATTTGGAGAAAGAGAAAGAGAAACTGGAGCAACATGTTCACTAGACCCAGTTATAACATTAAATGCATTAAATGCTATTAACAAAGGTACTGCAGTTGCAGTAACTACAAATGCAAGAGTTAATGGAGCATATATTGGTGCTATTACAAGTGGTACTACATCATTCGGTTATGGTGATAAAGTTGACTTATTAATTGGTGCTGCT
>CAYVGH010000069.1:0-625 GCA_964451185.1 Candidatus Woesearchaeota archaeon
AATTTTTTTTATTTTTGAATTTATTTGAAAATTAACCCAATTAGTTTTCCAATTAGATTTATGCCATTTATTCCACAAATCTTTTTCTTTGTTAAATTTAAAGATTACTTTTGACATGTTTTAATAATTACTTTGTTTTATTTTATTTTTGAAATGAACAAGCACTAGTTTTTTCTATTTCAATAACATAATCAAAATTTTTATTGAATGTCTCATTTAAATTGCTGTTAATTATTTGTTTTATTCCAAAATTATAAAATTTTCCTTTTAAAGGCATAATTCTTATGATAAATATTTTTTCTTTTAATTTATTAAAAAGTATTGCTCCTGCGGGTATTATTTTTAATCCATTTAATGAAATAGTCTTTTTAGAAGCATGAACCTCACCGAGAATTGCAAAAGTTTTTTTATTTTCTAAATTTTTTAAGATGTTTGTTGCAAGACTTTTTTCTTTATCTTCTTGTGTCTTGTTAATAGAATCAATTAAAAAAATTTTTATTTTTTTATTATATTTTTTATTTAAGAAATATAAATTTTTAATCAAGTTAATATATTCAACACTATTTCTTCCATCTGAATTAAATGTATTTGTAAAAAAAGGAATTTTATTTAATATTTCTTCATT
>CAYVGH010000069.1:635-3420 GCA_964451185.1 Candidatus Woesearchaeota archaeon
TACCTTTATCCATAAACTCAGTAATTTCTTCTTGGAATTCTTCTGGAATTTCCAAACATACATTAAAATCTTCTTCTACTGCAACTTCAGAAAAAAATTCTGAAATTCTATTTGGAATCTCTTTTGTTCCATGAAGCTCTCCAAATAAGATTAATTTTTCATTCTTTATTTTATCTTTTAAATTTTTAAACATTTTAATAAATTAGATTTTCTGCCACTTCTTTTGTTAAATTATATCCTGATTGTTCTTCTAACCATAACCATTGACCATTAGGATTTAGTTCTAAGAAAACATATTTTCCGTCTTTTGGTTTGATAAAATCAAATACTCCAAAATGTAAGTTATAATGCCTTAACATTTTTGAACAGAATTTTTTTACAGCAGTTGGAATTTCTATTTTTTCATATTTCACATTTTTAAAATCATATCTTCTATAATCTATTTTAGATATTTCTGAATCTTGAGAATGAATAGCAATTCCTGTTGAAGTCCTATCTGTTGAAACAATTCTTACTTCAAATTTCTTTTCTATATATTCTTGAAAAAGAGAAGGAACATTAGAAACAAGATTTGCATTCTTCATATTTTCTTTAGTTACTTTATTAATATATACAACTTTTATTCCATCATTAGTTTGAATAGCAGTTCCTTTTTGTAATTTGAAGCAAATGTTTCCTTTATGTTTATTATAAAAATTTTCTAAATCATTTGGATTATTAGTAACCATTGTGTCTGGAACTTTTATACCATTTTTGTTTTGTAAAGCAAATTTAATTTGATCCAGTTTATTATTTGCGTAAAAATGATTTTGAGGCCTATTTACTACTTTTCCTTTATGTGCCATTAATAAACCATCCCATGTTTTTTCACACTCATCTATTACTAAATCTTGTAAATTTTTTGGCATTCCTTTATTTTTGTCTGGAATCATAATTCTACGATTCCAAATATTCCAAGAAGAATTTAAATTAATTTTTTTATTGTTATTTGAAATAGTATATCTTAATTTATCTGAAGAAAAATTAATTTTATAATTTTTTAAAAAATTTTCTGTAATAACTGTAAAATATTTTAGTCCTTTGCTATCAAAATATTTACTTATGGATTTAGCGTGAGGATCATTTTCATGGGTTAAAACTAAAACTTTTTTAAAAATCATCAATTGTAGGAATTCCTCTCCATGTACAAACTGTTGGAGAAAAATATCCTTGTATACCAATAGGTTCTTCCATATACATTTCAGCAAAACTACTTGGTTTAATGTTTTCTTTATACATCTCTCTACCCTCTTTAACTAAAGGTTGGTCCTCAACTATAGATTTTAGTGTTTTTTCCATACAATCTCTAACAAAAAGCACTTTTTAAATATTATTATATTCAAGAAATTCAAAACAAAACATTTAAATATCCTTTTATAGTAGTAATAATGTCAAAGATTCGCTAAAATGTCTGAGTACATTTTTTAAGACGAATTTTAACTAATTAAAATATTTGATTGTTTCGCACTTTGGTGTGGTTCAAATCTATTAACTAATGAAAAACATACTAAACAAGTTATGGAAAAAGACAAAGAAACTGCCATTATATGCAGGATTGCTGGCTTTGCCTTTTTTAGGAAATGCTCAAACAAAACCAAGAGATATAATTAATCCATTTATACACAGAAATAATGCAACATGGAATAATGCAACAAAGCAAGAAAAAGATTCAATATTAGAACAAGCATTTTTAACAGATAATGTTTGGACTCATAATTATATTGAAGGAGAATATGAATGTGGGGATTTTGCAAGACAAACTCTAATTAATTATAATGGTTATCCTGAATTAGATACATTAGAATTGCATTTCCATTATTCTGCTGAAAATAATGGAAAATATAAAATACCTGCTATGATGATTTATAGAACTGCACAAGGTCATCCAGCACATATTTTTAATGCTGTTTTAACCGGAGATGATATTAAAAATTTTAATGACTGGTATTTTTGGGAACCTCAACACCAAGACCCAGAAACTAAAAAAGTAGAACTAGGAGATTGGAGCATGCCTGCTAATTCAAGGATAACAATGGCTCATACTCTTGATTGGGTAAATGAAATTGGTCCTAATGATACACTTATTACTCATTGCAGAGATCCTACTGATAATTATTTAGAATTTCAATTAGATAGTGTAACACCTTATTTTGTAAGTCATGAAAGTGGGCATTTAGTGCTAAAAAACCCAATTCATGATTCAATTCCTCCAGAAGTAAATTGTTCTGTTGCTAATAATAGTATTGTAAATGCAAATACTTTAGGCATAGAAATTTCTGCAAAAGATTTTTATGCTCCTTTTGATAGTTTAAGTTCTTTTTTAGATAGTTTAAAATACAAAATTGATGATACTCAAGAACAAAATATTCTTTGTCAGAAAGAATCTCTTAATCCTTTTGCTTTTTTTTCTGATCCAGTTCATTCAATTTCAAAAAACATTTCTGTTTCATTAGAAGACGGAGCCCACCAAATTGAAATTTATGCAACTGATTTAAAACCAAATATTACAGATACAACTTTTGATTTTATAGTTGATAATACTCTTCCAAATTTAAATGTTTCACGAGATGATTCTGTTATTACATATGAAGTATCAGATCTTTATTTAAAACAATTTGGTTATAAATTAAATAATGATCCAACTCAATATCTTTTAGAACCAGACTCTTCATTTAAGACAAATCCTCAAATAGGATTAAATACTTTGTATTTTTTTTCAAATGATTCAGCAGGAAATTCAAAAGAC
>CAYVGH010000070.1:0-3409 GCA_964451185.1 Candidatus Woesearchaeota archaeon
AAGATAAACCAGTTCCATTTGTATAAGTTGTATCTGAATCTCTTGAATCTATTGTGTCATTTAACTTAGTTTCATTAAAATACATGGTTGTGGAATCATTTGTTAAATAATCTTCATCACCAGCAACATGAGTATCTATACCAGTAAAAGAAATTCCAGTAAGCAAAGACCCATTACCAATAAAATAATCAGCAGTTACATTACCTGTAACATTTAAATTTCCAGTCATCTCACATCCAGTTAATTTGCAATAAGTATCATTTAATAATTGCCCACCTTCATAAAATAAGTCAGCAAAAATATTTTGTGCAGAAATATTAGCCTCAACTGTTAAATTTCCATCCATAGTATCTCCTGATTCATTAACATAAATATCTGTGGCACTAGAAGGAATACCCCCAATATCTGAAAAAGAAGTATTAAATGAACGAAAAGCATAAGGCATATTCGTCATTTCTATTCGCGGATTCATTTCACCTTCACTTTCAATTTCTATTCCTAAATAATAAGGGACATCAAAAGGCAAAGTTATATTATTTGTTTTGCCAAGAATTGCAGTATAAACTCCCCTTTCAAGTATTACATTCTGACTTTCCTCCCACAAATCTGTTCCTCCTGTTGCTGCTTCATAAATTCTAAAAATAAAATTATAATCTCCATCTGCTACAGCCCTATTTGTAGAAACATTTCTTAATTTTCCTTGGACATTTAGTGTTTTAGGTAAATTTTCTGCTGTATTAAAAGCATAAACTTTTACATCCCCAAAAGTAAATTCAAGTGTATGCTTGCCAGAAGTCAAAACCTTTGAGATTTCATAACTGGTTTCATTGCAACTATAATTAGAAATAAAAACACCTTCATTCCATTCATATTCTGAAATATTCTCTCCACATTTTATTTCTAAGAATTTTAAATCATTTCCTTCACTACTGTTTGACCAAGTTGTTCCATTAATTGCTTTTACAGTTAAATTTGCTTGACCTATAGTTGTAAATTTAACAGTCCAATTTCCATTTACAGTTGGATAACTCTGAACATTTAATATTGTTATTTCAACTTCATATATTTGATTGCTTAAAGAAGGAGTAATCCATTCTATTTTGTCAATTAAAGTGTTATTATTTTGATCAATGTAATTTACATCTTTTACAATTTGTCTTGTTCCGTTTATAACCCAATAAAGTTTTATTGCTTCTTGAGGGGCTTCTGTTATATTTGTGTAAGTTAAAATATTAAAACAATGTGCATCAGAATTAACAATAATTTGTTTTTTGTATGGGCTTATTTCTTTTTCTTCAATATATGGCGCTGGAGTTTCATAACTTATCTCAATTTCTTGCGCTGGCTCTTGTATAATTATTTCTATTTCTTCCTCTTCTTCAACTTGTTGTTCAAATCCTTTACTTAACACTTCTTGATCTGTTTGAATAATTTTTCCTGTTAAAAAACTATTATAATTTTCCACAATTTTGTGTCCTATTTCTTCTTCAACTCCATTATCTATTTTTTTAACTTGAATATTATTAGCATATTTTGATATATTTGCCTTAAGATTAGTTATATTTTCAGAATTTTGTATATTTTTTTTCCATTTTACTGGCTTGCCTATTTCTGCTTTAAATTGTGTTAAGCTTTCTTCTTTTGCTATTTCTGCTTCAATAATTTCTGTCACATTCTTTACTATGGTTTCATTGGGAACAATAACAAGAGGAATAGATAATTCAGGAAGAGGAGTATTTGTAACAGAGGTATTTGTAACAGAATAACTAATTTTATCTAATTTTAATAAAGCATTATCAACTTCAATGATAATTTTATAAGAATCATTATCAAATCCTGCTGGCAGTTCACAGGTTTCAACACAAATGTCTTTGAATTCAAATTTTGCTATTTCTTCTTCAGCTTCTTCAGGAATATTGTTTTCTTCTTCAGGAATTTCCAAAGTACTTTCTTCTTTAGTAATATTATTTTCTTCTTCAACTTCTTCTTCAACTTCTTCTTCTATTTCTTCTTCAATTTCTTCTTCAGCTTTTTCTATTTCTTCTTCAATTTCCTCTTCAGCTTTTTCTATTTCTTCTTGTTCTCCAGCCTCTACGTCCTCTTTAATTTCTTCAACATTTAAATCATTGGAATTTTTTTCTTTCAACTGCCCACCTTTATTTTGATTAGTTAAATGAGATTTCTCTGAAATCTCTTTTGGTTTTTCTTTAGTTTCTTCAATGGGTTTGGATTCCTTTGGAATTTTTTCCTCACTTTCTTCTTCTATATTATTTGCAACAACAAACCCTGCTATTTTGCCTGTAAAAGATTTTAATGAGTTGATTACTCCTCCAGTTATTGAAAGTTCTATTTCAGGAACTGTTGCATTTACATCTTTTTGATTATTAATCTCCAAAATTAAGAATCGATTCCCTTCACTTTCTACATACACTTTTGCATTTCCCTCTCCCTGAAGATACCCAGATAAAGCAAGAGATTTTAAAGAATAATTTTCTGGTTTTTCTTTCAAGAAAAGAACATGTTCTTGATTTTGATTTGCTTTTAAATTTAATTTTTGAATATAAGATTCTTGTATATCAATAACATGACCTGTAAAAATTGGCTCTATTAAGTTTAATAAAAAGAGAGATATTATAATTGCTGCAAAAATAGCTATTACAATGAGTGGTTTTTTTATTTTGTTTGCTTGAGGTTTTCTTACATATCTTGTTTTTATTTGACCATTTTCTCTATATGTTTCATAATAATAAGGTCCAAATACTTTATTACCTCTTTTAATAAACTTTTTATATACCATCTTTTTAATTAACTTACATGTTTTGAGATTATCCTACATCTCTTTGGGTATTTATCGTCGATAGTAATCTAAAATTACCTTCTCCAATTTTAAATTAACCTACAATTAACTTACCTATTCATATAAATATAAAAAATAGTTTAAGTATCTTTCTCTTTGTAACATTTTGCATTTCGTCTTTGTGTGAAAACGAAATGTAATTTAAAATTTATTTCTTAGAACTCTTTCTTCTAACACTTCTAAAACCTGGAATCCAACGAACTTTTCTTCTTTTCATTAACATATTTTTCCTACATTTAGAAGAGCACAAATGTTTTATTGTTCCATCTTTTAAAATGTAAGTTAATCCTTTATGAATATCATAATCTTTTCCACAAAAAGAACATTTAGGCATTTACAAAAACCTCCTTAAAATTAATGATTTGCATTCGACGAAGTCGAGAGCGAAGCGAACTATGAATATCATAATCTTTTCCACAAAAAGAACATTTAGGCATTTACAAAAACCTCCTTAAAATTAATGATTTGCATTCGACGAAGTCGAGAGCGAAGCGAACTATGAATATCATAATCTTTTCCACAAAAAGAACATTTAGGCATTTACAAAAACCT
>CAYVGH010000071.1:0-3400 GCA_964451185.1 Candidatus Woesearchaeota archaeon
TCAAGTCTATATATTTTGCGGTTTATAATTATCCTTGAAATTGTATTTTTATAAATTAAAAATAAAAGAAATAAAATTCCTAAACTAAAAATAAAATAAATCCAGTTTTCATAAAAAAATTGCTTTAAATTTCTTGCAACAACATTATAAAAAATATTTGAAGTTATGTAATCTGCTTTAACATTAAGAATCTCATCATAAGCTTTATCTATCAATGGTTTAACATTTTCATATCTTTCATCCCTTGTTTCATTTTCTATTTCTAAAATAATTTCATCAATACTGCTTGTGTTCATTTCTTCAACATCTATTTCAGAATAAAATTTCTTTAAAGCAAAAAATTCATCTCTGGATTCTATTGCTTTTTTGTTAATTAATTTAATTTCATTACAATAAGGAAGAACCAGTGAAAAATCATGGTTTCTGTTTTTTTCTTTTAAAAGAATTTGTGCATCATACAAATTTTTTCCTTGAATAAAAGTATCATTTACTCTTAAAACACTAAAATTTTCAGACATTAGTTCATTTAAAATCACTTCTGACTCATTTAAACAAATCTTAGCTTGTTCTTCAACACTAATATTTTGCTCATTACTTAAAGATAGAACCAAAGGTATAAAAAATAAAAACAAAAAAATTAAAAGATATTTTTTATTGAATTTCATTTGAATCCTCTAACTTTACTTAATTTTAATGTTTTTCTGACTTTTAATAAAGCTATTTTTTCTTCAATATCAATTACTCTTGTTGAATAACTTTTCATCATATTTTCATAAATTCTTGTTTCAATCTTGCCTTTATTCAAATATTTATTTTGAAGTTCTTTCATTAACTCAATTAATTTTTTCTTTTCTTCAAACAATGCTCTTTTCTTTCCTTTTATTTTTAAAAGATTAGTAATTTTTGTTCTTGTTTCTATTTTCTTTTTTATAGTATTACTTAATTTTTTTTCATACTGGTTCATTGCTTCAGAATATTCATTCATAGACATATGTTTTTTTTCAAAACATTCTTTTTGAACAACGCCCATTAATTCCAAAAGTAATTTTTCTTCTTCTTGTAAAAGTTTAAATCTTTTTTTATACATTCTTAATCTTATTGTTAAAGAAGAACCAAAAGAAAAAACACTCAAGCTTATTAAAATTATTAAAGCTTCTAAAGGATTATTTTTAACAGCATAGTATATATTAAATTCCCTTTTAACTTCAAGAGCATAAGTAAGTTCTGCTTGTTTTAATCTTTCTGAAGCTAATACATAATCTCCTCTATTAAAAGCCATTTCAGCAACATATAAAATCTTTTTTGTTTCAGTTACATCAATTCCGTTTTTTTCTGATTTTTCAATATTTTTTTTCAAATTATTTATCATTTCAAAAGAATCAAAAGCCATATCATAAATTTCTTTAATTTTTTCATAATTATTTTTAACTCCTAAAAAATTTATTTCCTTGTAAAATTTATTTGCTTCTTCAAAATATAAATAAATTTCTTTAATACTCATATTAGAATAATTCATTTTTTCAATCATAATTTGAGAATTATTTAACATTTCATCTGCTTTTTCCCTGCTAACTTCTACAATGTAAAGAGTTACTGTCTTTTTTTCCTTAAAAGGTTTTCTTGTAATATTATAAACTAATTCTCCTTCAATTAAAAATTCAAGTTGGTATTTTCCTTTTGTAAAATAAGCAGGAGCAGTAATTTTTACTGTTATATTTTTAGAAGATTTTTGAGGAATTTTTGAAATTTCATTTGGAATTATTTTAATATATTCTGAATTTATTCCAGAAACACTGATTTCCATATTTTCTTTAGTGCTTTGAAATTTATTTTTTATGTTTAAATTAAATTCTTGCTCTTCTCCTCTTAATAATTCAAAACTTGCTTCTGATTTTTCATATTCTGTTGAAACAACTGCTCCACCACCTCCACCTCCTCCGCCTCCTCCAGTGCCTGGAGTTGTTATAACCGGAGCTTTATAATCTCCATCCAAACTTCCACAAGAAGTTATAGTAACATTATCAGAAACATTATAACATAAAAAAGTTATATTAACTTGCTCTGTTAATAAAGTCTGGTTGTTTGCATCTTTTATTAAATCTCCTGATGAATTATAACCAGATACAGAAATTTCAAATGTTTTAATTCCAGAAGTCATTGAAGCTAAATTAGAAAAACTAACATTCAAATTATTATAATGCAATTCATTATCTGTTATGTTTGAAAAATTTGTTTTTAAATTTCCAGATAAATTTGTAAATTCTGAATCCAGTGTCCAGTTAAAGCTTACATTATAAGCAGTGTTGTTTTCATTAATTACAGGAGAGCCCATTAAGTTTCTTAAATAACTTTTTAATGAAAAATTTCCAGGAGTAAGATAAACAGAATTTGGAGAACTTGTGATTTTTTGATATATATAAGGTCCTGCTTGGTTTGAAACAAGAATTGCAGTTGCGTTTCTATATCTTGTTTCTGATCTTTGTCTAAATTCATCTAATGTAATTATAGCATCTTCCTGCTTTATTTCTTTTAAAAATTCAGCATGAAGATTTACACTCATATTTTGTCCAGGTGTTAAAGGATTATTTATTAAAGGCAAATTTTTAATATCTTCTCCATCATAATAAATTCTTCCTTCTTCTAAATTATGAGTTAATCTAAAATCCAAACTGCAATTATTATTTGTGAACAAAATATCACCTGTATTATTTATTGTTATGTTTCCTATTTCTTTTTTTTCATCATAACCAGCTGTTGCTCCTAAATCAGAAGTAACTGTCCATGTACAATCCCAAAGTACACTAATATTTTTTATAGAACTTGTGCTTGAACTTGCTTCTGTATCATTTGCAATTATTCTGTATGAATAATTTGATTCATAATTTGGTGTAAAATTTGCATTTAACAAATTAGTAATGCTTTTTTGTGTTAAATTATTCATTGAAATGTTTTCAGCAGACGACCAATTAATACTTGTATTTTTCCATTGTAAAATTGCAGAATCAAAATTATTATCTAGATCAGAAATATTTGCAGTTATATTTATTAAAACATTTGGGTCAAGTTCTGCAAGAGATGTAGGTGTATGTGTTATAGAAATAAATGTTGGGGCAGAATTTCCAATTATTGTCCTTGTTTCTGTTGAGTTTGGATTTCCAGCTTTATCACTAACAGCAATACTATAAGTATAAGTATTTCCAGTAGTTAAGTTTGTTTGAGTTAAATTAAATAAATAATTTCCATTTCCTAAATCAATAAGTTCTGAATCAGAAATATTATAAATTGTTTCTGTTCCATTCCAGTTATAAGTTATATTTTCTAAGTTTGTTTCTGTTATAGAAACATTTATTTCAAATTCATCACTTCTTTCAGAATCATTATCAGGTGTTGGAGAAACAAA
>CAYVGH010000072.1:0-3343 GCA_964451185.1 Candidatus Woesearchaeota archaeon
TTATACTTTAAGATGGAAGAATCTAAATTAAAAAAATTAAAAGAAAATTATTCCAAATTTCAAAAAAAATATACTCTTCCTGATTTTAGAGAAATGAATGAATATTTTGGAATTGAAAAAATAGCAGAAATTGAAACAGATTTTCTGTTGAGAGAAGTTGGAAAATGTGTTGCAGAACATTTTGAAGGTTTTTTAAGATTTGTTGAAGCTTTATTAAATCCAGTAAATGTTCCAATGTTTTTATTTCCAATTATAAAATCTTTAGATGTTGAAGAAAAAAATAAATTAATGAAAATTCATAATAAGATTGCAAAATTGGAAATTGAGCTGATAAAATTAGTAGATTACTCAGAAGAAAAGGAAATTGATTTTATTAAAAATTCATTTAAATTGTGGCAGGAAATTAAAAAAGATTTTGTTGAAATTATTGAAGCTGTGGAAAAAAAGTTGAATGTTAAATCTGATAAGAAAAATAATGGTTATCTTGGTTAAAGTTTTTTAAATATATTTTCTAAGTCAATTTCAAATAAAGCAAGATAGAGCATTTAATTTTCTAAATAAATTTTTTAAATATTTCTTCTAAATCAATTTCAAACAAAGCAACAGGCATTTTTATTTTCCAGTTTCTTAATATTCTTGGGTGAATTTCTCCTATAAAACCAAGTGATTCATTGTCTAAGAAGATTTCAGCAACTCTTCCATCTATAAAATGTGCGGGAAATTCTTCTGATTCTTTAAAATTTAATTTAATTCCAAGCATTTCAAATAAATACAAAAGAATTTGTTTTGCTTCTGTGAAGTTTCCAGGAATTATTGCCCCAGCAAGTTTTTCTTTTTCTTGAATTTCATTTTTCTGTTCAAAAACTTTCCCAATTTCAAAAATTCTTTGGGGATATTCTGAATCTATGTTTTCTGAAATTATTTTTAATAAATAATGTGTTAAATCTTTTCTTAAAATATTATAATCTGTTTTTGATTCTTCAACTTCAACAAATCCTTTTTCTTGCTTTTCAGGAATTCCTATTTTTGTGAATTGGTCTTTTTTATTAGTTAAATGGTAATTTGAGATTTCTAGCATATTTAACCCAGATAAAATTTCTGAAATTTTTCTCTTAATAATTTCTTTTGGAGATTCTTGTCCAATTGTAGATATTTTTGGGATTTCTGGAACGAAATTTTCATATCCATAAGCAATTGCAACGTCTTCTATTAAATCAACTTCATGTAAAATGTCATTTCTCCAAGCTGGAATTTCCACTTGGCTTTTTGAGTAATTATATCCCATTTTTTCTAAAAGTTCTTTTAATTTTTTTTCATTTAAATTTAAGCCAAGAAGTTTGTTTGTGTTTTCTAAAGAAATTTTCATTTTTTCTGTTTCTAAGTTGGGACTTATTTTTGAGCCAACTTTCATTTGAAATATTTTTCCACTCATCTCAGCCATGCTTGTTATAATTATATTCAAACATCTTTCAAGAATTTTTAAATCAAAACCAGAACATTCTATAAAAACATTTTTTGTTTTTTCAGTGATTTTTCCTGTTAATTGTGAATTTATTATTGGAGGCATGGATAAAATATTTTTATCAGCATCAATAAATATTGGAAATTTTGATTTTCCTGCAAGAAGATGCGCATAATCTCTCCCAGCTGGATGCCTCTGAAGAATTTCTAATCCAGACATCTCCTTATTCATTTCTAATGGAATGAATTTTATTTTGTCTGGTTCAAGTGCTTTGTAAGTTATTGGAAGTTTTATTTTTTCTAAAGGGTAAATTCCAATTGCAAGTTTTTTTCTTTTTCTTCCAATTGTTATGTGAAGTTTTTCCTGAATCTCAACTAATTCTTTTATTTTTTTGTCATCAAGTTCTAAGTCTTTAATAATTGCGCAAGTAGTATATGGCCTAACATCTTTTACAGAAGATTCTATTATTACTTTGTAATCTTTTTCAGGTTTATTTAATTTATATTGTTTTAATCCTGTTTTTTTTCCTAAAAAAGCAAGAAAACTTCTTTTAAATCCTTGATAAGATAAAAGATCTGGTCTGTTTGGAGTTACATCAATTTCTATTTCTTCGGGGGTTAATGATTCAACAGTTGTTCCAAACATTGCAATTTTGTTTTTCATTATTTCATCTAGTTTTCCTATTTCTTTTTCAAATAATTTTTTATTTATTTTTATGTTTGCCATTTTATTGTTTAGTCCAAAATTTCATTTTTCTTAATTGAGTTATGTCGTTTTTGTAAACTTCTCTAAGGTCTTTTATTTGGTAAAAATCCATAATAATTCTGTCAAATCCTTGCCCCCAGGCCAATACTGGAATTTGTTTTCCTAATAATGGGATGGTTATTTCTGGTCTAAATATTCCTGCTCCCCCTAATTCTAACCAAACTTTTTTCTCTGGATGATATACATGGATTTCTACACTGGGTTCTGTGTAAGGAAAATATGCTGGAACAAATCTAATTTTGTCAAAGCCCATCTTAGTATAGAATTGTTTTAGATATCCTAGTAAATGTTGGAAGTTTGCATTTTCATCTATTACAATTCCTTCTGTTTGATAAAATTCAAATCCATGGCTCCAATCCACTGTTTCATTTCTAAAGTTTTTCCCTAATGCAAAGAATTTACCTCTTCTTTGATCAATTGGAAGTTTGCTTAGGGCATATAATGTTTTTGCAGATAAACAGGTGGTGTGTGTTCTAAGAACTGTTTTCTTAGCGTCTTCTTCATCCCAAACATATCTCCAACCTTTGCTTCCTCCAATCCCGCTTTCATGTGTTTTTTTTACTGTTTGTACTAGTTTTTTATCTGGAAGTTCTAGTTTTTTATCTATATAGAATGTATCTTGTAATTCTCTTACCGGATGGTCTTGTGCAGTGAATAGCGCATCAAATACCCAGAATGAGCTTTGTAACATGTCTCCTGTCATCTCTTGGAAACCCATGTCTGTCCATATTCTTCTACCATAGTCAATTGCTTGGTTTACAAAATGTCTTTTACCCCCACTTATTGAAGGAACAGGGGAGGTTACATCATATCTTCGGAATTTTTTACCTTTCCATAAAGATTCTTTTTTTAACATATCTGAAGTAACTTGTTCAATAAGGTTTTGAGTTTTTACTCCGGATTTGATTAATTCTTTACCTAATTTTGTGATTTTGATGTTAGTTG
This sequence comes from Candidatus Woesearchaeota archaeon, assembly GCA_964451185.1. Classification (GTDB taxonomy): domain Archaea; phylum Nanobdellota; class Nanobdellia; order Pacearchaeales; family GW2011-AR1; genus CAYVGH01. The sequence continues at coordinate 3,173 of CAYVGH010000072.1, forward strand.
TTTTTTCTTCGTTTATTTGCACAATATCTTTTCTGCTTTGTAATGATTTTAATGCAAATGCTTGTTCAGGGGAAAGAGAATCATATTCTACTGGGAGTGATTCGATGAATGTTTCTTCTAATGTTTTTTTTGTTATTTCTTCTTGATTGGCGTTTAAAACTATTTTTTGAT
>CAYVGH010000073.1:0-3333 GCA_964451185.1 Candidatus Woesearchaeota archaeon
CTAAAAATTCAACTGGTTTTGAATGGTTTTTGCAAATAGATACATCAAATACTTTGGCAGAATGCACACTAACTACTGAAAATTCCCAAACCCCTTTTACATTTATAATTAAAGAAAATGAGGAATTATCTGGTTCTAGTAATTCTTTGTTTGAGGTTGAGGAATATTGGATAAAAATAAAACTCCCATGTTATGACAGGGAATTTGAAGTTTCTTGTAATGAATCTTTTTCAACAACTTTATTATTTCAAAAAACAACTGCTCCAATTCATATTTTAAATGTAGAGAAATCAGCTTCAGCAGGAGATTCAATTATTGAAAAAGTAAACTCTAAATGTTTTAAAAAAGGAACAAGTTGTGATTATGAATCAACTCTCTGGGCAACATTGGTTTTAGATTTAGTTGAACAAGATATTTCTTCTTACCTACCTTATTTAATTGCTTTAGCAGATACTCAAATTAATCAAAAGTTTTTTCCAGAAGCTTTTTTATATTATTTAACTGCTGATGAAGATTATTCAGCATCTTTAAAAACCAAACAAAAAACAAAAGGATACTGGCAAGCAACAGGAGACAAATATTATGATAGTGCTGTTGTGCTTTTTCCTTTTTCTAATTCAAATAATTTTAATAAAACAAAAACTATTTCTTGGTTAGAAGAAGAACAAGGAAGTGATGGATGTTGGAATTCTGGAAATATAGTAGACACAAGTTTTTTATTGTATTCTATCTGGCCAAAATTACCTGTTTCTCAAGTTGAAGTTCTTAAATGTAAAGATTATGCAGGTTATTGTATGCCAAGTGCTGCTTGCAATAAAGCAGAAGGAAATGAAATGAATTATTCTTGTTTTGGTTTTAATGTTTGTTGCAGTGAGCCAGAAAAACAAGAAAATTGCAGTGAAATAGGGGGGAAAATTTGTGAAGCAGATAAAGTTTGTTCAGTATCTCTTCAAGAAACATCAGATACTACTAAATGCTGTGTTGGTGATTGTAAAGAGCCTGGAACAGAGGTTTCAGAATGTGAAGATCATTATGGGTTTTGTAAGGTTGGATGTGAAAAAGGTGAACAAGAGAATTTAAATTATTCATGTTTAGAAACTTCTGAAAAATGTTGTATGACTAAAGAGAAAACTAATTTTTTGATTTATATTATTTTAGGAATTTTATTAATTTTATTAATTATTTTGTTTATATTTAGGAAAAAATTATTTAAGAAAAAACCAGTTCAAGTTCCAACAACTCAAAGAAGACCTGAAATTCCTCCAAGAAGAATGCCCCCAAGAAGAATTCCTCCACAAAGAAGAGTTCCTGGGATGCAACAAAAATCTACTCCAATAAAACCAGTTGCAAAGCCTGTTGAATCTAAAGAAGATGTTCTTAAGAAATTAAAAGAGATGGGAAAATAAATTATTTTTTATTGAAAAATATGCTTAAATAATTTTTAAAATTCAAAAAAATTCCTTATATTTTTCACCAAAAATTTTTTTCAACTTTCTCATCAACTTTTATCCCCATTTCTATTCCTTGCAATATTTGAGAAGCACCAGGCAGATTTTCACTAATTGTGTAAAGTAAGGTTTTCATATTTTTTTGAAATTTTGTTTCTGGGCTATATTTTGCATCAGGGTCAAATATAGATTTACTATTTTCTAAATCCCCTTGATCGCCAAAAATTACATGTGCTTTTTTTGATTGTTCATCCCACCATTCTCCTTTTCCCCCTTGTTGAACTATTTTATCTCCTTGTATTGCTATTGCTCCTCCTGGAATTTGTTGTCCAAGAATATATGCAAGAGTTTTTCTTGTTTTTTCAGTTTTATCTTTACTTTCTCCCCACACTTTTTCAGCTTCTTTAGATTGATATTCCCACCAACCTCTTAACCCTTGTTTATTTACTATAGAATCTATTGTATTAGCTTCTCTTTCTGTAACTGGAATTTCATAATAAGTTTTAGGTTCTCCTCCAAAAAATAATTCATCTTTAGTTTCAAATTCTTTTGTAGAGCCTTTTCCCCAAAAAGGATTTTTCCCTCCTGTTTCATTTTCACTATCAAAAAAATTTTCCATTTTTCCAATACTTTCATCCCACCAAATACCAAAGTTTTCAATTAAATTTTTTTCTTCTGGTTTTTCCACAGGAGCAGAGTAATCTTCTTGAATTTCATTTTGAGTATAATCATAATTATTATAATCTGGAGTATAACTTGGTTTCTTAAAAAGATTAACAAGCCCTTTAATTAGCAAATATCCTCCAACAACAGCTGCTCCTGCTGCTACTCCATCTTCTAAGTAAAATTATTGCTTTTTGGGGTATATGAATTATTATTTTTATTAGAAAAATTAAGATTGCCATAAGAGGGATCCACTTCATCTCTCTTAGAATATCGATTATGGCAGAGAGAATTTATTAGATTGCCTTTTTTATCATAATAATCTGTTTTATATTGATATGTTGTTGAACCACTAACCCATTTTCCAGAGATTGTATTTTTATGTTGAGAAAATAAAGGATTAAATAAAGATGTTCCTGCAATAGCTCCAATAATTATTAGTTTTTTCAGACTTATTAGTTCTTTTAAACTTTTCATTAATATTTAAAAAATTAGTGTTTTTTATATTTTTGCTTTTTAAGTTGTTACTTTTTATTAATTAATACTTAAAGAAAGATTTAAAAAGAATATTTTTTAATTAGAGATATGAAAAATTTAACAAAATTAGCTACAATTGGTTTGGTATCTTTGGGAATTGGGCTTGGTTCTCCTAATTATGTTAAAGCACAAAACCAGACCAAAGAACAAACTCAAGAAACAAATCCTTGGTTTGATAAAAAATATAAAACATATATTAAAGATTTTGGGCTTCCCACAAACTCTTGGACTTGGCCATTTATTTCAGAAAGAGTTTATGGAAAAGTTATAAAGACATGGTTATGTGATTGCCCAAAAGAACAAAATCAGGGGAATATTTTCATACATTATATGGATACTAATGATGATGGATTTTTTAATTCCATGTTTATTCAAAATGTTGAAAACAAACTAACAATGCTTGAGAATTTTAAATTTTATCCTGCAACTAAAAAAATAGATTATACATTAGATTTTCGTAAACGTGAAGGTGGTAAGACCCCTGACAAATGTGAACAAGTTTTAGAAAAATCATATGATGGAATAACTTTACAAGAAGCTCACTCTATTGGTGAAAATTTTGTAAAAAGAGCAAATAGATTAATAAGTGCTCAAAAAAGATATAATAGATTTAATACAAGCCCTTTAGATAGCCTTGTTAGAGAAGAAAAATGGGAATGGGGGATAAAATATAAAGAAGGAAAAT
>CAYVGH010000074.1:0-3291 GCA_964451185.1 Candidatus Woesearchaeota archaeon
ATTTTTAATTAATTCAGTTAACTCTTGTTTTTGTCTGAAAAGAGTTAAAAGTTTGGATTCATAATTTTCTAATTTAACATTTGTCCCTGCAAGTTCTGCACGAATATTAGCAATTTCCTGGTTTAATTTTTCCTGCTCTAACCCTGTTGATTTTTTAATAGTTAAATTAATTGAAGAGATTTTTTCTTCAAGATTTTCAATAGAAGTTTTAATTAAAACTGATTTATTTTTTATTTTTTTAATTTCTCTATTTCTCTTATTAATTTCTAATAAAATTTTTTCTTTTTGTTTTTTCCGATTGTTTAAATCATTATAAATTATGCTTGCTTTTAATTTTTTAACATTTTTTTCTAATTTTTTAAATCTTAATGCTTGCTGTCTTTCTTTTTCTAAATTATCTAAATAAGAAGTTCTTTCCCTTAAAATTGCTAAAACTTCTTTTAATTTTTCATCTGTTTTGTTTAATTCTTTTAATGATTTTTCTTTTCTTAATTCATAAACAGAAACTCCTGAAACTTCTTCAATAATTTTCCTTCTTTCTTCATTATGTATTTTTACAAAATTTTGAATTTCCCCTTGTAAAACAATATTAAAACCATTTGGGTCAATTCCTGCCTGAGAAAGCAACATTAAAACTTCTTGTCTTGTTTTTGTCTGGTTATTTATTTTATAAATGCTTTGTCCATTTTTTCTAACTATTCTTTTTATTGAAATTTCATTTTCATTTATTGAAAAAGATTTATCTAAATTATCAAAAATTATTTCTACACTTGCTTCTTTAGAAGGAACTCCTGATTTTGTTCCCATAAAAATTAAGTTTTTTGCTTTTGTAGCTCTCATTGATTTAATGCTCAATCTTCCGAGGACAAAACATAATGCATCTGTTATATTAGATTTTCCAGAACCATTTGGACCCAATACAACATTAATTTCAGAGGTAAAAGGAATTTCTGTTTTTCTTGGAAAACTTTTAAATCCGTGCATTATTAGTTTTTTTATATGAGTCATTGAATAAAGAAATAAAGAATGTTTTTAAAGATTAATGTATTTTACCTTTAATCAAAGTCTCATTGTTCTTTCCGGTCATGGCATAGGAAGGTTCTGAATTTTCAGAAACATTTAACAATAAATTATAATCACTCGTACGCCAACAAAAATCAATGCTTCCTTCAGGACCAGGAGCCACATGTAAAATTTTTGAATCTAATTTTATTCCTTGTTTATCTTTAATTAATTTAGTAATTATTGGAAGATATTTGATTGTTGAATAAATAAAATCCTCTTTACCAGCATATCCTTTATCACCTTCGTCATCCCAATCTTTTTCTAAAGAAAGTATTTTTTGAATTTGTTCAACTAAATGAAATTCTCTTATTATTTTTTCTAATTCTTTTTCCATCTTCTACAAAGTCCTCTGCCCAATTTTTTCAAAGGCTCTTTTCCAAGTTTTCCAAGTCTTTCTGAAAATTCCGGAATCCTTGTATTTCTCTACATTATTTGCTAAAAATTTCTGAGTTAAAGGGTCAGAAGTATAACCAGAACCAATTTCTTCACCATATTTTTTTTTTAAAATACCTACTTCTTCTTCTCTAACACTTTTTGCAATTATTGAAGCTGCTGAAACTGAAATGTGGTTTTTATCTGCTTTATGCTCGCAAATAATATCTAAATTAGATAAATTATTGATTTTTGTTTTTAAAAAATCTTTCCATTTTACAAGACTAACTGAAGGGCAATCAACAATAACTTTAATTTTAAGCCGGTTAGGGTGATGAGTCGCATCTTTGTTAATTTTATTAATTATTTCAGCTGCTTTAATTGCTTCAATCATATTTAAGTTTGTTCCATTATTCATGTTTCCATCAATTTCATTTGGATATGTAATTGTTACCCAAAATATTTCTGCTTTTTGTTTTATTTTTCCAACTAAAAACTCTCTTCGTTTTTGAGTTAATTCTTTGGAATCTCTAACACCTAATTTTTTAAATTCTTTTTCTATTTCTTTTTTTATCAAGCAACCTGCTAAAACCATTGGACCCATTACTGGACCTCTTCCAGCATCATCAATTCCTAAAATTAATTCCATTAAAATTAGAAAAGAAATTTGTTTTTAAGTATTGTTGTTTTAGAAATTACAAAAAATATTTAGCTGATAAAAATTTGTTTTTATTTTATTTCTTTATATAAATCATTTCCTCTTTTTTTAAGGATGGGCTTTGCTGCTTCTAAAAGAATATCTGTTGCTGTGTTTCTTATATTTTCAGGAATATATTTATTGTGTGCTATTGTCAAATAATAATCAATATAACTACCATTTCCTTTTAATTCATTAATCTCTTTAATATTAATTTTAAATTTATCATCTGAATAGTTCGCTAGATATTCAAGGAATTTTTTAGAGTTTTGCGTTTTGTTTTTCACTAAATATTTAAAGAATTCTTTAGGGTTTGTCATTTTGTTTTTTGATTAATTTTATATATTTCTTTTAAGAAATTAGACTATTTAAAACCTTTCTATTTGTTACTACTTAAGAATTATCTTATTAAATTACAAATTATTGTTCATGAACAAACAACTTTCAAATCCATTTCTTAATCCACTTAATGCTCTTAAAAGTTTAATTTTTTTAAAACCCTTTTTTTCATTTATTATCTTCTTTTTAGAAAAAATAAAAGAAAAAGATATTTAAAATATTATTTATTGGAATTTTCGCAAAAAGAAAACTTTAAAAGTAAAAAGATAAATAAAATATAGAAGAATAATTAAAAATAAGTTAAAAAACTTCAAGATATAGCAGGATGGAGCAGTCTGGAGTGCTCGTCGGGCCCATAAGAGAAAATGTGGGTTCTCATTTCCACATGTTGACACATTACATGGGAAACCCGGAGGTCGGAGGTTCAAATCCTTCTCCTGCTATTTGGATGCTGTATCAAATAAATAGAGGTGACCAAATTTATTTGAGTCCTGCTATTTTAATTTTATATATTTGATTTTAAGCCTTGGGTTTAGTTTCCAAAAAACTTCAAGAAATTTTTGGGAAATAATGAAGTAACTTGTTTCTTCTTTAATGTTATTTTGAATTTCAAATTTATTAATTAATGAATTTTTTAAAAATGTAAACTTTAAAAAGAATTAATTACTTTGAAAGTAATGGAAGAAAATAAATTTTCATACATTCAAAACAAATATGGAGGCTGTTTTAAATGGAAGAGGCAGGTCTTGAAAACAATAAAAAAAATATATCTTTAGTAAATATAATTATATTAATAATTTTACTATTAGTTTTAGGAT
>CAYVGH010000075.1:0-3270 GCA_964451185.1 Candidatus Woesearchaeota archaeon
TTACTTTAGAAGACAACAATACTTATAAAATTAAAATCTTTTTTTAAAGAATGACAAATAAAGAAAATATAAAATTTTCATTATCCCTTTTTACGGGAAATAAAAATGGATAAACCAGTTGTTTTAATGCCAGAAGACATTCAAAGAATAGTGGGAAAAGATGCTCAAAGAAATAATATTCTTGCTGCAAAGATGGTTGCAGAAGTTGTAAAAACAACTTTAGGACCTAAAGGAATGGATAAAATGCTTGTTTCTCCTGTAAATGAAATTGTTGTTACAAATGATGGAGTTACAATCTTGGAAGAAATGCAAATTGAACATCCTGCTGCAAAAATGATGGTTGAAATTGCAAGGACACAGGAAAGTGAGGTTGGTGACGGGACAACAACTGCTGTTATGATTGCAGGAAAACTTTTAGAAAACGCGGAAAAACTTTTAAATAAAAAAATTCATCCAACTGTTATTACAAAAGGTTATAGAATTGCTGCTGAAAAATCACAAGAAATTTTAAAAGATATTGCTTTAAAGATAACCTTTGAAGATGAAGAAGTATTAAAACAAATTGCAATTACTGCTATGACTGGCAAAGGTGCAGAAGATTCAAAAGAAATACTTTCTGATATTATTGTTAAAGTTATTAGACAAATTAATGATTTAAAAGATATTAAAATTGAGAAAATAAAAGGAAATAGCATTAAAGATACTAAGTTAATTTCAGGGGTTGTTTTAAACAAAGAAAAACTTTCGCATGAAATGCCTTGTGAAATTGAAAATGCAAAAATTATTTTATTAGATATTCCTTTAGAAGTAAAAAATCCTGAAATTAATACAAAAATTTCTGTTTCATCTCCTGAACAATTACAAAGTTTTTTGTCTCAAGAAGAACAACTTATTCGGCAAATGGTTGATAATATTAAAGCTTCTGGAGCAAATGTTGTTTTTTGCCAAAAAGGAATTGATGATTTTGCGAGATATTTATTAGTTAAAGAAAAAATTTATTCTTGCAGAAGAGTCGCTCAAAGTGATATGGAAAAACTTTCAAAGGCAACAAATGGAAAAATTGTTTCTAATCTAAAAGAGTTAACACCTTTTGATTTAGGTGAAGCAGGAATTGTTAGAGAAGTTAAATATGGTGAAGAAGTTATGACTTTTGTTGAAAAGTGCAAGAATCCAAAATCTTTAACAATTTTAATTCATGGTGGAACAGAACATATTATTGATGAAGTTGAAAGAGCTATGAAAGATGGATTAGGAGATGTTTTTTGCGCTTTGAAATCTGGTTTAATTGTTTTAGGAGGAGGTTGTGTTGAAATAGAATTAGCAAGAAGATTAAAAGAATTTGCACAATCTTTTTCAGGACGAGAGCAATTAGCAATTGAAGAATTTGCAAATGCATTGGAATTTATTCCCACAACTTTAGCTGAAAATGCTGGCTTAGATCCAATTGATATTTTGACAGAATTAAAATCTTTGCATGATTCAGGAAATATGAAAATGGGATTGAATTTATTTACAAATAAAATTGAAGATGTTTTGAAAGCCCGGATTATTGAGCCTTATGATATTAAGAAGCAAGCGATTGATTCAGCTTCAGAAGTTGCTACAATGATTTTAAGAATTGATGATGTTATTGCTTCAAAGACAAATAAACAAAAAATGAATTTTGAGGGGAAGATGCCTGATTATATGGGTGGTTTGGGATGATGGAATTGATTAAAAATTATTATTATTCAATTGAGAAAAAAATTCCTATGAATAAATTAGAATATGAAAGACAATGCTTTATTCAAGTTTATGTTGGAGATAAACCTTATTTAAGATTTGGTGGACCAAATTATGAAGAGATTCTTAGAGAAACATTAAGTAAATTAGGTGTTCCTAGAGAATTTGTAAAAAATTCTATTTTAATTAAAGAAGATACTAATAATTATAAACTCGTTGGGAAAGGTAGAGCAAAGAAAGTTGATGATTATGTTATAAGTTTGAATGGATCTTGTGATAAAGAACATGCAGATAAAATTTCTAAATTAACTGGATTGGAGATTTTTGTTAATAATCATTAATTAATCCCAAAATTTATAACTTCCTTTCTTCAGAAAAACACAAGTTTTAAATAGCCATATCAATTGATATTATTATGAAACAAAAAAAATATGCGCAATTAAGTCAAGTCGCTAGAAGTCCGACTTTGCAGACAGTTTTAATGGTTGAAAAATTTATTAATGATAATTCTGGAGAGTTTAAGAAAACAGAGCTTTTTAATAATCTTCCAAAAAAGGTTATGTGGCAGACTTTTCAAGTTATAATGGAATATTTGGAGAGTACTTTAAAAATAGTTTATGATAAAGAAAGATATATTGTTTATATTTGGAATCCTGAATTTTATGAAAAAATTAAAGACAGAAAAGATTTATAATGGAAGTAAGAGTAATTTTTAAATAAAGATTACGAGAGGTTATTTAAATTTACTTAAAATGTCTAATAATTCATTTATTTGATTTTTCAAAATAACTTAAGTTTCTAAAAAAAGTATATGTTGAATGATTTAATTGTGTGGTGCCATAAATTACTCCTGTAAGAATAATTTATCCTTCATAGAGAACATATCTAATTGTTCTGCCTTCTCTTTTTTCATAAACTAGGTCGTCTAAATTAGCTTGTTTTATTTCAAATTGATGGAGTTTGTTTTTATATTTTGATTCAATGTGTTCTTTTGTATTAATAAAAAATTCATCAATTATCTTTTCCATTTTGCTTAGATTTTCTGAATTAAGATCCAAAGTGTTAGTTTGAGGAATTTTCATTAGTTCAACCATGTTTTATTTTCTTGAAGTAATTTTAAATAGTTAATTGGCTTGTAGAATATATGAAAAAAGACGTGAAAAAACTCGCAGAAAAACTTGTCCTTGGTTTAAAACCTTTTTGTAAAAAGATTCAAGTTGCTGGAAGTATTAGAAGTAAAAAAGAAAATCCTTTTGATATTGATATTGTTTTAATTCCAAAGAATAGAGAGAAACTTGAAGAGTTTTTGAAAACAAAGGGTAGGAGAATTCAGGGAGGAGAACATGAATCAACTTGGAAAATTGAGAGTGTGAAAGTTGAATTGTATTATACTATTGAAGATGAATGGGGGGCGACTTTGTTAGCTTATTCTGGGGAAAAAGGTCCTAATATTGGTTTGAGAAAGATTGCAAAGAAAAAAGGGTTTTTATTAAATAATCATGGATTATTTAAGAATGGAAAAAAAATTGCAAGCAAGTCAGAAACAGA
>CAYVGH010000076.1:0-1388 GCA_964451185.1 Candidatus Woesearchaeota archaeon
TATTAATAAGAAAACAAGCTTTTTAAACTTAATTATAAAAGAGTAACATAAAGAAAAGCTTAAAAAGTCATCTTACTTAAAGATTTTATGGGAGAACCACAAGTTCAAACATCAAAATCCTCTTTAGATTTTTCTAACGAATTTTACCAAAATACTCCAAATTCAAAATTAATCAATCAAATATTAAAATTAAACAAATCCTCTAAAAATCCCTTGTTAGCAATGCTTTATGGTTCTCAAAAAAAACAAAGTGATTTGGATATTTTTCTTATTTATGATATTCCTGTTGAAAAAAAATATTTTTATAAACAATTATGACTTAAATCAAATTGAAATTAATAATTTTTATTTTAAATTATTTAACCGAGATATTGAATACACTGAACCTCTTTTAACTGGAAATTATTTTTTTGGGGACAAAAAAATCCTTAAACAATCAAAAGATTTTTTACAAAACAAAAATCCAGAAAAAGAAATTTATGACTACTTAGGAAAAAGAAGTATTGAAACATTTTTGCAAGCAGAAAATTTTTATTCCTCTGGGAAAAATGATTTATTTAATAAATTAGCTATTTCTGGAGAAAGTCTTTCTTCTGTAAAAGATAAAATATTTAAAAATAATTTTAATTTTGATTCAGAAATTATCAATAAATCACTTTCAATTTTAACTTATTCTTTAAGTTATTTAGCTTCAATAAAAAGATATCAAAATGGAGAAAGAACTATAACTATAAATCAAATTTTAAATAATCCAATAAATGATATTGAAAAACAATTTTTTAGTTTAAGAGATTATTTCAAATCTTGTTCTAAAGGAGAGAAAAAATTATCCTTTAATAAAATTGACACATATTTTAATGAAACAAAATTTTTATTAAGGAGGAATATTTAAAATGAGTAGCTGTTCTCCTTCCTCTTTAGTGTTTGATTCTTCTCCAAGCTTAAAGCCATTAAAAGCTTCAGGCTCACTACCTTCTTTTACAAAATTTTCTTTTTTTAAACTAACACCTTCTTATAGTGATTATAACACTTTAAAAGCTTCTGGAACAATTCCATCATTGCAAGATACTTTAAATGAAATAAGTAAAATCAAACTCCCAACATTATCTAATAAAGATTATAGTACACTTAAAGCATCAATAACCCCAAAAAGTTTAGATTATACTAATTTTAATTTTCCAAAAACAACACCTCTCAAAGCTTCAGGAACAATGCCATCATGGCAAGATACTTTGAATAAAATAAATGAAATTAAATTACCTAATTTATCAAATAGTGAGTATAATATGTTCAAAGCTTCAGCAACTCCAAAATCAATGGACTATTCTAAATTTAATTTTAATTTTCCAAAAACAACACCTCTCAAAGCTTCAGGAACAATGCCATCA
>CAYVGH010000076.1:1488-3178 GCA_964451185.1 Candidatus Woesearchaeota archaeon
ATCATGGCAAGATACTTTGAATAAAATAAATGAAATTAAATTACCTAATTTATCAGATAAGAAGTACAATGCTTTAAAAGCTTCAATAACTCCAAAATCAATTGATTATTCTAAACTTAATACTTCTATGTTCGGATTTAAAAAGAATAGTTTAGAAGCATCTGTATCTCCAATATCTTTTCTAGATAAAAAGAAAGTTCCAATTATTGATTATGGGGAAAAAGAACCCTTCAAAAATTGGCTTGATGAAAAAGATAAGTTAATATTTGGAACACCAGAATGGAATAAAAAATATAATCTTCCTGAATTTAAACCCCTTAAAATTTTAAACAAGGAAAAGATTATCTTTGATTGGGAGAAAAATTTAATAGGAACAAACAAATCAACATTCAATTCATTTGAAAAAAAAGAACCTAAAGTGGGTTCTACTGAATGGTATTCTAAAAATAGTTTTAATAATTATTTAACTTCATCTGATGCTCAAGAAACAAAAGATAATTATCATTTATGGAATGAAGATATTAAATTACTTCCAATAAATAAACTTTTTGGACATAAAACAAATGAACCAACTAGTCTTTTTAGAAAAGGAGCTAAATCTCATTTTGATCTTCCGATAGAAACAATTCCTATTGGAGATAATTATTTAATAGATCATGGCGTTGGAAGAAGTATGAGGGCATATAAAAATGGGGAAAGTTCTGTGTTTGGAGTTGTTGATAAAGAAAGAAGTTATTGGAATGTGCAAGATATTAAAGATAAGAAGGAATTTGGGCCCACTAAAGATGAGCGAATTGATGCAAGGGCTGATCTAAATTTGTGGGAAGATTCAACAAAGATAATAGACAAAGAAAGATGGAGAAAATTAGGAGATGAACTATTAGAGCAAATTAAGGAAAAAAACAAATGGAAATAAATAAAGAAACAAGAAGGAGATTTAATAATTTTCTCATAGAGTTAGAAAAGGAAGGAAATATGAATAGTAGGTATTTTATAATATTATTTAGAAAAGAGATTTTATTAAAAAAATCTTTGAAAAAAAAGCTTAATGTTCAGGAATATAATAGATTAATTAAAGAAACAGAATTGACTTCCGAAATTATATATTTAATTGAAGAAACTCTTTTAGATGAGAGATTTTCTTTCATTATGGGAAATTTATTAAATCTTTTAATGTGCAAAAAAATTAGTATTTCAGATGCTATAGTAAATAAATTATGTGGGTATGCTTTTTCCAATAAAATGACTTCCGAATCAATTCAAATCTTTTGTTCTTATTTAGGAGATATTAATTTTGAGGGACATTGTGATTTTTTTAAAAAAATTATTGATATGCTTAGAGATAAAAAAGATTATATGGTTGGAAGAATATCTTATCATGTTGCACATATGGGTTGTTTAAACTGTTATGATTCAATAAAAAAAATATTAACTTCTGGTGAGCGTAATGGTAATACCCTCTATCTTACAAAAGAAGCATTAAAAATACTAGATGAATTAAAAAATGGAAATAAATAAAGAAACAAAACAAAAATTTGAAGATTTTTTAATAAAAATGGATGAACTCAAAATTAGTGAAATCCCTTTTATTCTTTTTAGAAGGCATTTTCTTTTAAAAGAAACTCCTGAACTTAGCATGAAAAATGTTAAAAAATATAAAAAAATAGCAAATTCCACAAAAATTAATAAA
>CAYVGH010000077.1:0-3128 GCA_964451185.1 Candidatus Woesearchaeota archaeon
TAACATAATAAAGATAAATAAGGTGAAGTTAAAAAACTTTGCCTATTAATATCCTTTTTTTGCTTCTCCAGATTCAATTGCTTTCTCTGCATTATCTTTAGACATCATTGCACACATTGTTGTTCCACAATCTGGGCATTTTCCTTTTGACATAAATCCTCCTCTCTTAGTTCTAACAATTACTGGATCTTTCATTTTTTGTCCTTTTTTTTTGCATTTTACACAATAAGCTTCAACCATTTTTAACCTCCTTGTTTATTTAAAAAGTATTTTATTAATGCTAATTTCTTTTATAAATCTTTATATTTTGTCTTGCACACTATGTTTTGCACCACAGGCTAAACATTTAAGAAAATTTAATCTTCCTTGTTTTATTATTTCAGTGTCGGGTTTTCCACACTCTTTGCATAAAACAAATTCTTTTACATATTGTTCAATTTTTTCATTTATTTTTGAACTTGGAATTTTATTATTAAAAATTAATTTATCTCCTTCTTTGTGTCCTGATGTTGCAAGTTCTTTTAATAAGAATTTTTGAAAATGTTCTGGTTTTCTTCTAAGGTATAAAATTATCTGAAAGAAATTTGTTAGAATTGTTTTTTTTCCTTCAAAATGCCCTTTTATTTTAGGAATTTCAAATCTCTCTCCAGAACTTTCTACTTGTTTTACTTTTTCATATGCTTTGTTTAATAGTTGTTCGTATTCCATGGGAATTGGAGAAGCAGGGAGTTTTTAAGAGTTGTTATCCTAAAAACCTAATCTTTCCAGGTCTTGGTTCAAAAGCCATTCCTTCTTCAAGAAGTTTTTTAATTTCTTGTTTTATTATTTCGGGTGAAGCATCTCTTATCGTCATAATTATTTTATCTGTTTCAATTCCACCTTGTTCTTCTGAATTTTTTATCATCTCTAAGATTTTATCTTTTAATACAATTACTTGTTTTTTTTCAACTGGTTCTGAATTCTCTTGCCTTTTTTTTTCTAATTCAAGTTTTCTTACAAGCAAGTATTTCGGATTTTGCTCTTTAATTATTTCAGGAGAAATATATAAATCATCATTCCAGTATCTTAATATCCCAATCACTAAAACAGTTTCTCCATGAGGAATTTCTTTGAATTTTTCAACATCATCTCCAAAAACTTTTAATCTTATTTGCCCTGAGCCATCATCTAATGTAAAAAATAAATATTTTTTTTCACCCTCGCTCTGATATTTATCAATAATATTTCCAGTAATATTCACTCTTACTATTTTTTTATCTCCAAGTTCTAAAAATTGAAATCTTTCTTGATTAAAAATTGGTTTTCCAATTAATATATCTCCTATTCTTAATTTAAATGCAATATTTCTTTTGAATTTTTGTTCTGTCATTTTATAAAAAATTGATTATAGTTTATAAAGATTTATCTAAAAAACCCCAACATGCCCATGTTTTGGCCGATAAATTTCATTACTTTGGATTAATTTTTCAATTGCTTCATTAACTTCATGTTCTTCCATTTTATCTTTTAAATCTTTTCTAATTTCTTCAATTGGAATTTCTTTGCCCATTTTACTTGATAATGCAATTATTGTTTCTTTAACTGTAAATATTTTATTTCTTTGTGAATGTGAAAATTTACTTCCTATTCTATCTATATCAAATGTTTGAGCTTCATAATCATAACCTACTTGTTGAAGATAATATTTCATAATTTCAATTGCTTCTTTTGCATCTTCTCTTGTTACTTTTTCATTTAATTTTATTTTTGCAGTTGCTTCAGACATCCTTATTAAAGATTGTAATTGTCTTGCAGAAATTGGAATTGGCCTCATAGCACTTTCAGAAGATACTGGTTTATTTCTTAATTCTACATAAAATTTCTTTAATTCATCTATTGCATCATCACTAAGTATTGGTTTTACTTTCTGTTTTGTGTATGCAACATATTTTCTAAGCAATTCTCTTGAAATTTGAGAGGGTTTTGTTTCTTTCTTATGCTCTCGAAGAACATGAATTGCTATTTTTTCATCTTTTTTTCTATCTGGGATATCTTTTAAGATAAAAATTATATCAAAACGATTAATTAAAGTTGGGGGTAAATCAATTTGTTGTGCAATTGATTGATAAGGATCAAATCTTCCGAACTTGGGATTTGCAGCAGCTAAAACAGATGTCTGAGCTTTCAAAGTCGCCTGAACATTTGCTTTTGAAATTGTAACTGTTTGCTGTTCCATTGCTTCGTGCATGGCACTTCTATCTATTGGGTCCATTTTTTCTAATTCATCAATACAAATTAATCCTTTATTTACTAAAACCATTGCACCTGCTTCTAAACTCCATCCTTTTAGGTATTCATCTCTTACTACTGTGGCAGTAAGCCCTGCTCCTGATGCACTTTTCCCAACAACATAACGTCCTTTTGGTGCAATATTTGCCATAAATCCTAAAGTTACTGATTTTGCTACTCCTGGATCTCCTACTAATAAAATATGAATATCCCCTCTTGATTTTGTGCCATCTGACATTTCTTTTCTAATACCCCCAAATAATTGTAAAATTAAAGCTTTTTTTATTTTTTCATAGCCCCAAACACTTGGCACAATACTTTTTATTAGTTTTTCAAAAACTTTTGGGTCTTGAGATAATTCTAAGATTTGTCTTTCATCTTCATCATTAATTTCAAGTTCTTCAAATGTTTCTTCTAATGGAATTAAATTATTTGTTTCAACTGCGAGTTCAAATCGTGTTGAAAGCCCTCCTGTATGTAAAGGAACAGGAACTTCTTTTAAAACTCCAATTACTTTAACTCTGCTTCCAGGAGTTGTTTTTTCTTCCATTTTTGGTTCAACTAAATCTTCTTTTACAAAAACATTTATTCTTTTTGGCTGTTCTCCACCTGTTAAAGAATCTGGAGATTCTTCTATGACTAATCTTTGAGTATCAACCATTTCTTTTGAAATTAATTTAAATCCTCCTCGTCTTCCACAAGAACATCTTGATGGCTCTCTGAATTTTTTTTCAATTTGTAGGACAGAAATAATTGTCCCACAACTGGGGCATTCAAATTTTGCATTAACAACTTGTGGTCGAACACTTGATGCTTGTCTAATAAGTCCTTCAATTACAATTAATTCATTTAAATGTTTT
>CAYVGH010000078.1:0-3084 GCA_964451185.1 Candidatus Woesearchaeota archaeon
TCACATCATAACCCGCAGGAATATAAACACTAATTAATTCAGTTGCTCTTCCTTTATGTTTCTTAAGTTCTTCAAGAATTTCTTCTAGTTCGTCTTTTGTTAATATCATATTTAAAGAAATAGGAAGGGGTTTATAAAATTAGGGATTAATCTAAAATTTTAACAACAAATAAAAAACATTAAAACGATTTTTTATTTGCAGAGTTATGCCCTATTTTAAAAAAAGAAACATTCATGCAAGCTTGCCAACACACAAACACATTCAAATTTTCGCACAATCCCTCTCACAAGCTAAAAAATTGAAAAGAACTTAACCCTTTTGTTTGAACCTATTTTTTTAAAAATAATTTGAGAAATTAAAAATTAAAAAAAAAGATTTATGTTTTAGAAATAATTAAACTAATTTTTTTCCTAGCAAAATCAATTTTTTTAATTAATTCATCGTAATTTGGATCTGATTGAAATTCAAAAAATATATTTGAAATTTCATCCAAAAGAAGTGAATCTTCTTCTTTATCTACAAATGAATAACGAAACCAATACAATTCATCAAATAATTCTTTTTGTTTTGAATAATTTTTATTAGCAGTAACTAGAACTTCTTTTAAAAAATTTATGAGTTTTAGCGAAAGTTTCTCATATTCTTCTTTTTCATTAAATCTTTCTATTTCTCTTTTCAATTTAATAATTTTTTTATTCCTTTTCTCCAAAATATTTACTTGTGGAAGATTTTTCCAATTTATATTTTTAGAAAAATCTGAAATGATTGATGCTACTTTTATATTACCCATTAATAAAACAAACCAATTTAAGCTTATATATTTAAGCCAATAAAAAAGCAGAAAATTTTTATTCCTGCCTTTAAAATTATTTTTTAAAAATTAGTTTGATTCACTTTTATTTTTTGATTAGTTTTCTCTAAATTAGACATCAAATAATCATTCAAATAAGTTGATACATGAAAACCTTTGTTTTTATCAAAGGTGAAGTGTGATTCTACTTCTTTATTTCCCACCCCTTGCGAAGTTGCTCCAATACCTGTTTTACTAGAAAAAATTTTTCCAAATTTAATATTTTCAGACATAGCTACCTCCTATTTTAAAAGTTAAACACTAATTGAATTAAGCGACAAATATACAAAATAAAAAATGTAAAGTCAAGAAAAAAGTAAAAAATCTTTCTGCGGACTTTTGCTAACACACACAAACACATTCAAATTTTTGCTTAACTCAGCCCCACCTCGCTAAAAAATTTGAAAGAGTTTGTTTTTGCCTACGCTTAAACTATTTTAGTTAAAAATGATAATTAATACTTATTATTTGCCCACCCTATCAAGCCCATTTCAATTTTTGCCAACTCACTTACAACACTAAAAAATTGAAAAGAACTTATCCCACGCTCAAACTGACTTTTCAAGAGATTGGTTTAAGAACAAGGATTAACGATTTTTGATTTACGATTTGCCACACAAGACATATACCATTTTATAGTAGTTTATAAGTAGGAAGTTTTTTAAATAAAAAAATCATCCTACTTGGATGAGATTTAACTGGAAGTTACCAGTAATTGCAGGAACTTTTCTAGTTAGTTCTTTATTAGGATATTCTCAAACACAAGAAAAAGGACAAAACAAATCTGCGTTTGTAGATTCAGTTATGAATGAAACAGAAAAATATCCTACTACAACACATTTTATGTATGAAATTATGAAAGATTCTGAAAATAACTTTCATGATGTAAATAAATTAGAAAAAATAATTGAAAATGTTGAAAAACAATACAATAAAAAAGAGAAATATTCTAAAGAGGAAGTCATTGAAATATTAAAAACAACCCATAGAGAAATTAATAATTTAGGACTTGAGTACGAAATACATAAATTTGATTGTAGTGATATGTCATTTATTTATTTGGCAGTTGGAGAAAAATTTAATTTAAATCTTTTTGGTGTTAGAGCACCAGGTCACATGTTTATAAGATATGGTAGTTTAGAAAGTACAGATATTGTGAATAAGGGAGATTTTAATTGGGAGACAACTGAAAATGAATTATATTCTGACAAAGATTATATTGGGTTGCTAACTATCCAAAGAGAGTCTATCGAAAAGAACCTTTATATGAAAAATTTAACAAAACAAGAATTAATTGCTATTGCATATGCAGATAGAGGGAAGTGGGAAGAAAAAAATAAAAATTATGATTTGGCTATTAAAGATTATAATAAATCAATAGAATTAAATCCAAACTCTTCTGAAACTTATCGTAATAGGGGACACCCTTTTTTTTACAAAAAAGATTATGCTGCTGCTATTGAGAACTTTAGTAAGGCAATAGAATTAGAATCAAACTTCTCCGAAGCTTATTATTGTAGAGGGGTCACATATGAAAGAATAGGGAATTTTGAAAAAGCTAATGCTGATTTTAAAAAGGCTAAAGAATTCAAAAATGATTTTTTTTATAAAGATGAGAATAATTAAAAACTTTTAGTAAAAAATATTAATAGCAATTGAAAAAATTTATATTACTTTTTATTTTTTGCTAATCTAAATATTTTAAAATTTTGTTCAATTTCACTTTTAGATGCTTCATTAAATCTTTTCTTATCTTTGTCTGAAACGCCCTCCATTTCAGGTAAAAAATAATCAGGCACGAGATATTGTATTTCAACCCTTCTATAAAGACCTCCTCCATGCGGAGAGGGTAAAGTATATAAATTAATTTCAGACAAGGTTAAAACTTCTTTAATAATATTTCTTGGATGTATTGTTCGAGTTAATGATAGTTCCTCATTATTTTTTATATTTTTACCACATTCAATATTGGACTTATCTTTATATTCGGGAAGTGTATCATTAAAATCATCAAGCAAATAATAATTTTCTTTTATAGGTTTACAATCTTTAACATCTTCTGTAAATCCCTTGTATTTCAAATCATTTCCTACAGGAATACTATCTGCATATCCTGTTATGTTAACAACAATCGCTGATTCATAAATCCCTTTACTTTCATTCTCTTTTAAAAAATCTTTAAACACCAACAATAATTCTCTTAAACCCTTTTGAGAATAATCAGGGAAAATAT
>CAYVGH010000079.1:0-3052 GCA_964451185.1 Candidatus Woesearchaeota archaeon
GAGGGATGACCTACAACTAGAATTTGATCCCGTAGAATTTGATATTATTCCTCCAACCATTTATCATCTCCATGCAACCAAACTTCTTCCTCTTTTTTCTCTCTTTCAACCTCTTTTTGATAAAAACTTTTTTGTTTTGGATTTTCCAACTTCTTAACTTTTTTTTGTAAATTTTTAAGATCTTTCTTCATTTTCCTTTTTGTAAATTTATCATTTACAAATTTTAATTTTTTAATTATATTTTTTATTTCTACTATTTTTGAGACAACCCATAAATTTCTTTTAAAGTTCTTCCCATTTTTCTTTCCTTCCACATATTTTATACTTCAAAATCAAATGAATTTACGAAATCATCAAATTCATCCACATATGCTGAATAATCCGAAGTTGCAGAAAAAGAAAGAACAATAAACCTATCTAAAAAAATAACTTGTTTTAAATACCAAGATTGCATTCCTATTTCTTCACCAGTTGTAGAACCTGTCCTTTCAACAATAAATGCTTCTTTACCTTTAGCTGTTTTGATTAATCTTTTGTCTTCTTCATCTTTCAAAAACCCCCACATTTCTTCTTGGATTCCACTCACTTTAGTTATTTCTTCTTTAAAAGAATCAAAACTTTCTCTGGTCGTTTCAGAATAATTAATTTCCAATTCTTCAGGTATTTTATCAAGAATCTGAATAGAAATATCTATTTCTTCACTAAAATTATAATTCCCCTCATCCGTTATTCCAAAATAGACATAATAATATGGAATGGGAAGACCACCTGCTTCTAAATCTTCCATTAAATAATAATTAGGAGGAGATGAAAAAGAAATATCATATGTTTTATCAACAATCTTTTCCTTTTTACTTATAAGTCCATAATCTAATGCGTAATCTAATTTATTCATAAGAATCTCACCCTCATCCTTGCAATAAAAATGCAAGTATAAATCTTGAATACAACATCTTAAACCAATTTCAACATTTGGGAAATTACATTCAGATCTTTCAATAAGGACATTTTCATCATTAACTATTTGATATTCGGAGTTTGTTTCGGTTTCATCTGGAGCAAAAATACCGATTATAAAAAAAATTCCAAAGAGCATCATGATTGCAAAAATAATTGGATGTTTTTGAATCCAATTTTTTTCTTTTGTTTTGTTTCCTAAATCTTTTGCCATAATAAAATTATAATAAAAAGGTATTTAAAATTATTCTTTTCTCATTTATTTAGATACTCTTATGATACTCGTATTATATTTATAAGGTTTTTTCTTGATACTCATATGAGACTTAAACTCCAAAAATTAAGAGAGGGAACAGAGTATCAATCTTATAGAATTGCAATTCCGAAAGCGATTATTGAATCTAAGAAATGGGAAAATAAAGAATTTGAATTAGAAGATAAAGGAAAATTTTTAGTTTTAAAACCTGTTGAAAAGAAATGATTTTCTCTTCTTTAAAGCATATATTAAAACTATCTCGCAGAATCAGCCTGAGCCTCAGCTTCTTTTTTCTTTCTAAATGCAAAACTTTCTCCATTGTTTTCAGAAGCCATAATAATTTCTTCTGCCAAACTTTGAACAATTGTTTTCTTTTTATTAAATGCCTTGTCAGATGCACCATGAGAAATATGCCTTAATGCTAAATTAACTCTTCTTAATGGTGAAACATCAACTGCCTGAGGATATCTTGCCCCACCATACTCAATCACAGTAACTTCTTCTCTTGGAGCAGAATTTTCAATTGCTTTAACTAAAACTTCAACTGGATTTTTTCCTGTCCGCTTTTCAATTAATTCAAATGCTTTAAGAACTATTTTCATATTCTTAGAATATTTTCCTGTTGCTTTTTTTTGAATTTTATGCTTTTTACCCCTATGTCCTGAAGTTGCAATTTTATTCATTAATCTTTCAACAATATTAACTTTTAATTTTCCAAACTTTTGATTATTTCTCCCTTGTGATTTTAAAATTAATTTAGGTTCAAGAT
The DNA here is from genome assembly GCA_964451185.1 of Candidatus Woesearchaeota archaeon. GTDB lineage: Archaea > Nanobdellota > Nanobdellia > Pacearchaeales > GW2011-AR1 > CAYVGH01. The sequence continues at coordinate 1,983 of CAYVGH010000079.1, forward strand.
TAATTGCAAATTTTAATCCTGGATCTTTTATTTCTATTTGAGTTATGTCATATTTATCAAAAATTTTGAATTGTTGTATTGTCATTTTAAATTCTCCTGTATCCAAAACAATTTTCTAAGATTGCTCCTTTTAATTCTGGAAACCTTAAAATGTATCTTGTTGAATTGCTTAACTCTCTTAATTTGTTGGAATCTTCTTTTGATTTTTCAACAAGATGATTATGCATTCTTGTAACCCTCCAACTATTTTTTCCAGAGTCTTCAACTCCATAAGCAATAACTTTAGTTGTAAGATTTATTTCTGCTTTTGAATCTAAAGGAAATTTATTATTCCAACCAAAAAAATTAATAAAATAATCTCCAAAATTTCTTGTATCAATTTTACCCTTATTGAACATTTTATCTTCTTCCCTTCTCAATCTTACCAGAAACTAATCTATGTAATGGTTGATCATTTACTTTAATAACTTGATATCTAATCCCAGGAATATCTCCTTTACTTCGTCCTTGTTTTCCACCAATTCTTTCAATCATAACTTCATCGTGCTCATCTATAAATCTCTGAGCAAGATTTCCTGGAATAAATGCAGTGACCTGCTTTCCATTTTTAGTAAGCTGAATTCTACAACATTTTCTCATTGCTGAATTTGGCTGTTTAGCTTCTTTTTGAACTTTCTGAAGAACAATTCCTTTTGCTTGATTTGCACCACCAAGAGGATCAGATTTAGCATAAAGATTTAAGGTTTTCACTTTATAATGCCTATCTTTCCATCTGAATTTTTTCCTGTCTTTTATTTTTTTTGCTGCATTTTTTAATCCCATAATAAATTAATTGAGAGATTAGTTTTTAAAAGTTTGTAATCAAATTTATTTATCTAATTTAAGTTAATTCATTCCAGAAAATTCCTTCTTCACTAAATTTATTATTTCTTCTTTACTTACCTTGAATTTTTCATATCTTTTTAATTCTTTATTTTTTTCATTTATTAAATTTTCAACTCCTAATTTTATTTTTTCCATTTCAATAAACAGCTCTTTTACTTCATCTTTTTTAATTGTTTCTTTAAATT
>CAYVGH010000080.1:0-3044 GCA_964451185.1 Candidatus Woesearchaeota archaeon
TTTAATTATTTTTCCTAAATCTATCATTTTAATAAGAGGTTTCTTTTATTTATAAACTTTCCTATTTTGACACTTTTAAGTGGTATTTTTTATTTGTTTTAAATAATTAGAAATTTTCATTATACAAAATAATTTAAATCTATTTTTCTTTTCTTTTTTATGAAATTTGAAAAAGCAAATGTAAAATTTGTATTTCCAAATTTCAAAAGAAAAAAAAATGAAATTTGAAACAGAGGCAAAATTATATTCATCTGAAGTTAGAAGAGAAGGTGGAGAAGATATTCTTTATGTAAATTATCTTGGGGCTTCTTATGTGCCAAGTCTTTCTGATTCAGGAGAAGTTATGGAAAGAACAATTGATTCTTTAATTGAAAATCCAAATGTTTCAAGAATTGTGTTTTCCCAGCAAAAAAATTACAATTATGATTTTAATGAAACTTCTATGCTGTTGGAAATTGCCCAATTTTATGTTTATTTAATGAAGCAAGAAAAAATATTATCACGAGAAAAATTAGTCACAAACCAAATGCAAGTTTTTCCACAAAGATATAATCTTATTTTTTCTTTTCTTTTGCTTTTAAAACAAAATCCTATTGCAGCTTATTTTAATTTAAAAAAAATAATTATTCAAGAAAAAATTAGTTTAGGTAGGATTCAAGATGAAATTATTAAAATTGATTATATGAATTTTATTCGGTTGTTAGAAAAGATTTTTTCTTTGTTTGAGAAAACTAAAATTATTCAGGAAATTTCTGATTTTCTTAAAGAGTACAAACAAGGAAGCAGAGAAATTTATCATAAAATTTTCAAGCCGGATATTATTCCTAATTTTGCTTTTACTCGTTTGGTTTCTGATTTGCCAGATGATGCAGAGATTATTGATCAGTATAAAATTTCTGGAGAAGAATATGATGAATCTTTAGTTACAATTTTGAAATTAAAAAACCAGTCTAAATTTATGTATCATCTTACTCCCCCTGAATATACTTTAACTGAAGATCAAGATATGCTCTTAAATCTTGCAAGAACTGTTTTAATAGAACATCAGCCAAAGGCAGAAGAATTTACAGATCCAAGCAGAATAAGGCATGTTTTTTTTAATATTTCAAGAGATTTATTAAGGGATTTAGCTGAGACAAAAAAAATTAAATTAAGTTTTTCTGAGACGAATAAACTATCAATTATTTTGGTTAGAAATACAATTGGTTTTGGATTAATTGAAGTTTTGCTTCAAGATAAGAGAATACATGATATTTCTTTAAATTCTCCTATTGCAAGAGTTCCTGTTTATATTAATCATGGGGATTATGATGAATGTTTTTCAAATATTAGACCAAGTCAAGAAGATGCTGATTCTTGGGCAGCTAAATTTAGAATGATTTCAGGAAGACCCTTAGATGAAGCAAATCCTATTTTAGATACTCAGTTAGAAATTGGAAAATTAAGATCTAGAATTGCAATTATTCAAAGACCTTTATCTGTTGATGGTTTGGCTTATTCAATTAGAAGACATAGAGAATCTCCATGGACTTTACCTCTTTTTATTCAAAATAAATTTCTTAATCCTTTTGCTGCAGGATTATGGAGTTTTTTAATAGATGGTGCAAGAACATTATTAGTCGCAGGAACTAGAAGTTCTGGTAAAACTTCTTTAATGGGAAGTTTAATGTTAGAGATTATTCCTAAATCAAGAATTATTGTAATAGAAGATACATTAGAACTTCCTGTTGAATCTTTGAGAAGGTTAAAATATAATATTCTTAGAATGAAGGTTAGGTCTGCTTTGTTGGAATCTGGAACAGAAGTTTCTGCAGAAGATGGTATTAGGACTTCTTTAAGGTTGGGAGATAGTTGTTTAATTGTGGGTGAAGTTAGATCAAAGGAGGCTAAAGCACTTTACGAAGCAATGAGAGTTGGGGCTTTGGCAAATGTTGTTGCAGGAACAATTCATGGTGCTTCTCCTTATGGTGTTTTTGACAGAGTTGTAAATGATTTAGAAGTTCCAGCTACTTCGTTTAAGGCAACAGATATTATTGGGGTTTGTAATCCAATAAAATCTCCAGATGGTTTGCATTCCTGGAAAAGAATGGTTCAATTAACAGAAGTTAGAAAACACTGGAAAAATGATCCTTTATTGGAAAAAGGTTTTGTGGATTTATTAAAATATAATGTTGAGAAAGATGAATTAGAACCAACAGAAGATATTATTAATGGGGATAGTGAAACTTTGAAAAGTATCGCTTCAAATGTTAAAGGTTGGGCAGGAAATTGGGATGCTATTTGGGACAATGTTTTATTAAGATCAAAAATAAAAAAAGAAATTGTTGATGTTGCAGAGAAAACAGAGAACAAAGAAATTTTAGAAGCTGAATTTAATGTTTTATCTAATCATGCTTTTCATAGAATTTCAGATGAGGTTATTCAAGAAATTGGTTTGCCTTTAGGTGAAAGAGTTTTTCCGGAGTGGCAGCGCTGGCTCAATACAGAAATTAAGAAAATGAAAATTTGAGCCAGCATCACCTCGTTTATAGTAGGGAAAAATTAACGAGGCGTAATGGGTGAATAAGGAGATGAAAGGATTTAAAATTTGAATTAGCATCACCTCGTTTATTTATTAAAGAAAAAATTATGGGGTGGAGTGGTTGAATAAGGAGATAAAAGAATTTAAGATTTGATTTTGAAATAACCTAATTCATTTTAGACTAAATGGAATTTGTTAAGTGGGAAATATTATTCTTTGTTTTAATAAAATTTAAATTTTAGAAAGTTTTGTTATAGTTTTGAAATTTCTTTTAGGATTTGTTTTCCTTTGTTTGTTATTTGGTAAAATCTCGAAAGTTTTTGAGTTGGATTTAAACATTTTATAAGTTCTTTTTTTTCTAATTCAATAATTGCTCTACTTGCTATATTAAAATGTAATTTTGTTTCTTGTTTTATTTTTGAAGGAATTTTTGGATTTTCTAATAATTCCAAGATTGTTTTTCTATGTTTGCTTCTGGTTACAAAACTTATATCGTCCCAATCACTTTCTTTCATATATTTAA
>CAYVGH010000081.1:0-3028 GCA_964451185.1 Candidatus Woesearchaeota archaeon
CTGCTTCAACAGGTCATGCAGAATCTGTGTTTTATTACCTTGTGAATTCTTATATGTTTTCAATATTGGCACTTGTTGTTGTATTGTGTGTTTTTCTCTTCTTTTATAAAAAACAATTTAGAAATAGAGAGGTTTTATTTTTATTTTTATGGATATTTTTATTTTTAATTATTTCTTCAATTTATCATTATAAAGAAATTAGGTTTTTATTACCTATCACCCCCGCTGTTTGCATTTTAAGTGGTTTTTTTGTTTCTCAACTTAGAACTAAAAAATTAAGAAAGATTATTTTTTCAATTATTATTGTTTTTTTGGTGTTCTCTCTTTTTTTACAATTTAATTTAACTTATCATAAAGAGAATAACCCGACTAATTTGTGTTTTATAGAAGCAAATAAATTTTTGAAAAATCTGGATGAGAAGAGTTTAGTTATAACTGATGAATCGCCTCGTGTTTATTATTATTCAAAAAAAGAAACTCATTTTTATCCTAATCCTTGGAATTTAGAAAGCTTGGATAATTTAGTGCATAATTATTATGAGGAAAAAGATGTATATCTGTTGTTTTCAAACTACGATATGCCTTTAAATAATGAAAGACATATTCAAATAAAAAAGGATTTAGATACTAATTTTGAGAAATCTTTTGAATGTGGTGAAGAAAAAGCTTTTTCTTTAGTGTATAAGTATTCTTGATTTAGCTATATTCCATCACAGAAATCTTAAAAAAAGGATAATTCTTTGTTTTTTCATGGAATGTTTTATTTGTAAAGTTAAAAGTGATAAAGTTGAACTTTTTGATGCAATAACTGAGCAAGGAATTGTTAAAATTTGTGAAAGATGTTCGATTAAAGAGGGTATTTCTCTTATAAAAAAACCAACAAATTTTCAAATTGAAAAAGCTGAAAAAAAGCAAACAGTTTATGAAAGACTTTGTAAAATAGCAAAATTAGATCCTATTGAACACAGAGCAAAATTTGAAAATCAAGAAAAAGGAGAAATATTAAAAAGACAAGATGAAGAATTAAAAATAATTGCAAATAAAAAAAATAAATTATTTTTTCCAGACTTAAACAAAATTGAAACTAAAACTAAAGATGATTTAGTTCGTAATTATCACTGGTCAATTTTTAAAGCAAGAAGAGCAAGAAGATTAACTCAAAAAGAACTTGCAAAAGAAATTGGAGAGTTAGAATCCTCAATTAAACTAATTGAAAGAGGAATTCTTCCAGAAGATTATAAACCAATTTTAAGAAAACTTCAAAATTATTTAAACATCACTCTTTTTAATAAACCAATCAAACAAGAAAAAAAATTAGATTTTGATTCTCTTACAACAAAAGAGCTGACAATTTCTGATTTAAGAGGAATGGAACCCAAACATTCTTTTTTTCCATATTGGAAAAAAAAATTAAGTTTTCTTCAAAAAATAAGAGAACAAAAGATTAATCAAGAAAAAAATAATTCAGCAGAAATTGAATTTTCTGATTCTGAAAAAAAGGAAATACCTAAAGATATTTCAGAGAAAACTTATTCAACTACTCAGAACATGAGTGAACAACTGAATAAAAAACCTTCTGAAAAAATAAATTTAACTCAGGAAGAAATAGATAAAATTATTTTTGAAAATCAGTAAAAATATTTATAAACTAAATTGATTATATTTTTATATGATAAAAAGAGGAATTTTTGTTTTTGTAATTTTGTTGGGAGTTTTGTTTAGTTTGGGTTTTTCTGGAGGGATTGTAAAATGAATAACTTAAAGGTCATACCCTTACAGGGCACGAGAATCTCTAAAGAGGCAAGTAAAAAAGAAATAGAGTTTATATTACAGGAAGGAGAGGGATTGAAAATAGAATTTAAGGAATCTTTTGATTCTAAAGGTTTATCAAAAGAAATTATAGCTTTTGCTAATTCAGGAGGGGGAAAAATTTTTATTGGAATTGATGATAATAAAGAAATAAAAGGAATAAAAATTACAAATAAATTAAAATCACAGATTCAAGATATTGTAAGAAATTGTGAGCCTTTAATAAAAATTGATTTGGAAGAATTTTGCACAAAAGGTGTGGCTTCAAAGATGAATGAAGGCAAAAATGTTTTAATAATTAATGTGGAAGAGGGAAAAGATAAACCTTACAAATGTTCTTCTGGATTTTATTTAAGGCAAGGAGCAAATTCTCAAAAAATGAAAAGAGATGAGATTATTAATCTTATTAATGAAGAAGGAAAAATTAAATTTGATGGGCAAGTAAATAATGAGTTTAATTTTAAAGAGGATTTTGATAAAGAAAAACTTGATAATTTTCTTGGTAGAGCAGGAATATCAAAAACAACTTCTTATAAAAATATTTTACAAGAATTAGGAATAATTAAGGGTTCAAAATTTACAAATGCAGGGGTGTTATTATTTGCTAAGAAACCTCAAAGATTTATTTCTCATTCTGTTTTTACTTGTGCATTGTTTAGTAATAAAGAAGGAAGTGATGTAATTGATAGGCAGGAGATTGGAGGAAGTTTAATTGAAATTGTAGATAATGTAATGAAATTTGTTAAAAAAAATACTCGTGTGGCTTATAAATTTACAGGAGAACCTGCAAGAGAAAATATTTATGAGTATCCTCTTGAGGCAATAAGGGAAGCAGTTATTAATTCAGTTATGCATAGAGATTATTCTGAAGGAGGACACAATAATATTTTAAAGATTTTTCCAGATAAGATTGAGCTTGTCAATGTTTGGCTTAAACCTTCTTGGTTTGAATTAGGGAAAAATATTTTTAGAAGAAATAAAATTATTGCTGATTTGTTTTTGAGAATTAATTTTATAGAAAAAATGGGGACTGGTTTTAAGAGAATGAGGAACTATTGCAATGAAGTTAATGCCCCAATTTATAAGTTAGATGTTAGTAAAAAGTTTTTTGGAATAGATTTTTTTAAAAGTAAGGATTATTTGGAGATGGTAAAAGAGGGGGTAGAAAAGTGGGGTGAAAAGTGGGGTGAAAAGTGGGGTGAAAAATTAAGTGAAAATC
>CAYVGH010000082.1:0-2956 GCA_964451185.1 Candidatus Woesearchaeota archaeon
CTAATGTTCTATAACCATAATGCCAAAATCTTTGATTAGTATTAAACACCCACAGAAGAAATTTATTTTGGTTGAAACAAGTTTCCTAAATCCTGTGGGCATGAATACAAAAAAGTAGATGTTTATAAATTTAATTAAAGAGTTAAATTATTTGGAGGAAACCAACTCCTTATTTTCCTTAAAATAATAATAATATTTCCCATTAAATTTAAAAACATTATTATACCCTTAATAAAAATGGTTTTTAATGAAAAAACTTATTTTAAGGAATATTATCAAAAAAACAAAGCAAGATGCAAAGCAAATGCAGAAAGATATAATCAGGAGGATAAAGAAAAAATAGCTACACGAAGGAAAGAATATTCTAAGAAAAACAAAAAGCATTTGAGCGAGTATCATAAGAAATGGCGTAAAAAAAACAAAAAGTATTTGAATGAATATTATAAGGAATGGTGTAAAAATAATCCAGAGAAAAAAAAAGAGATTGATAAAAGACATAGGGAAAAGAAAAAACAAAGTTTTTAAAGGAAATATTTTTAAATTATTGATAATTAAAATTTCAAGGATAACAAACCATCAAATAATAAAAACTCAAATAAAAGAAACCATTAAACATTTCTTCTTTCTGATTTTATATTTCTCTTTTCCTCCACAAAATCAATCCAACAATTATTATTAACAAAAAAAGAATACTTGTAGATATAATAAAATCTTGTGTTGAAAAATTTTGCAGTAATTCATCAAATCCGTATAAACTATCTCTCATTTTTAAAATTTTATTCTTTAGTAATAATCTTCTATTTCAACTTCCCAACTATCAAGATTTGCTGCAATAACTTTTAGATAATATATGCCTTTTCCTACATATGAAATTGTAGAATCAGTTCCAGAAACACCCATATCACTCATAATAGATTCCGAATACATAACTGTTTCACCTTCAGGATAAACAAAGAAACTAAAAATTGAATAATCATTACTCGCATCAATAGTGTAGGTTAATTTAAATTTATCTCCTTGAATATTAAAGGTATCTGTTGTTTTATCACTACTTCCACTAAAAGTTTTTATTTCATGCCAAGATTTAGAAACAAGAGGGGTGCATGATTGAGATTCTGATGGTTTATTAGTTAAAACACCACAATTATTACTATCTGAACAAGTTCTTGTTTGCTCACCTGATGAACTACATGTAGACCAAGAAGAACATTGCCAATTAGGATTACAATCATTAACTACAAGATTGTCTTGAGGATTAAGGGATATATCATTTGAATTATCATCTGATTCTTTTAAGAAACTTCCAGCAAGTGCCAGTAAAACAAGAACTATTATAATTTTTAGCCATCCACTTATTTCTATATTTGCTTCCTTTTTAAGAAATTTTCCAAATGGTGGTAAAATTATAATTCCTGCTAAAATTATTAAAACTCCAGATATTGTAGAACTTATTAAACTTCCAAATCCTCCAACAATAAATAATACAGAAAAAATCCATGCTAAAACTAATTTTAATGTTATTTTTTTGGTTTCTTTTTTCATAAGTAAATTAAGAAAATCTCCCTTAAAAATCTAACGAATGCTCAAAAGTCCCGAAGAATTAATAATACACCAAACACAAATCAGAAGTAAATAATGTAGATTTAGCACAAACAGATTGTTATGTAGATAGTATAGACAAAGTTGGGTCAAACATTTTATTATTTAATAATTTAAGATTTTTCAATAATTTCTTTTCCTTTATCTGTTACTCCATATAATTTGTAAACCATCTTATCTATTTCTCTTTCTGTTTTAGAAATTTCATTAATTAATCCTAAAACTTCTTTTTTGTTCTTTTCAAAAAACTCCATCAATTCAACTTCTTTTTCTATGTTCATAATTTTGTCTTTATTTTGAATTTCATCAACAAATTCCTTAAAATTAAGTTTGTAAAAACTTTCTAATTTTCGTGAGATTTTATCTAAATTGAATTTATACTTAATGAGTTTTATGAATTTATTTTTTGTTTCATAAAATTGCTTGTTCTTTTCAATCATAAAATCAGATTTTTCAATAAGTGACTTTTGTTCTTCAGGAGATATTTTCTTTATTGGAATTTTCTCTAAGAAGGTTTTAGAAATATTAACAGTTAGGTTTGATTTATTTGTGAATTTGCTAACATAATACCAATTAATTACTCTTGAATTTAATAAAGCCAAGAGATATTTTAATGAATAATCTTTGTCTTTTGATAGAATCGTATTGGTGGAATTAAAAGTATAATATTTATTATTATCATAACTTGTAACAAGAGGTTTTAGTCCCCCACTTATCCTTTGAGTTATTAATTTTTCTGGACTTAAAAAGATGTATTCTTCCCTTGCTCTATAAAGTAATCTTTTCTCATATAAAATATATCTTTCAGCAAAAACAGGAAAAAAGGGTTTTATGTCTTTTCCTTCCAACCAGTATCTCCGAAGAAAAATATAAAAACCATAGTTTACTCTAAATGAGATGTGAGGTGGTTGAAGGAAAAAGTTAGAGATCTTTTATGTTAAGGGTCCTTATGTTCTTAACATAACAAACTTTCCTTCAACGCTTCTCTTTCAATGTTTTTATTTGCAAAAAGGTACTTGAACCAATGTGTGCACGAAACCCATTAAATATGATTTGTTAATTTTGATTTTTATCGTCGAGAATTATTAGATAAGCTTCATGTCCTAAATACTCTTTAGGGCAATTTACTCTGGCACTTGTTCCATTAGGAACTACCTTTCTAACTAAAAATCCTTTAAAATTTTCTATAATAATTTTTTTCTTATGTTTTAATTCCAATTTACTCATAGTTCTATAAGAACTATCTACTATTTAAACTTTTTGGAGTAATTCAAGAATAATTAATCACGTTCGGAGATACTGTTTGTTTAGAATAATTATTTAATTTATTTTTTCTTAATTGATAAATCCCCCAAAT
>CAYVGH010000083.1:0-2948 GCA_964451185.1 Candidatus Woesearchaeota archaeon
ATTAAAATATCTTTTACTCTAATCGGACCTTTAACATTTCTTCTCATTTCCCTACCTTTATCTTTTCCTTCTTGAACCAAACATTTAACTTGGGTGATTTCTCCTCTAAATCCTGTTCTTCCTATAATTTCTTCTACAATCCCTGGAACTACTTCTCTTGATACAATTTTATCACTTCCTTTTGAAGGCTGTGATTTAACTTGTTGTTTCTTTTGTGTTTTTGCCATTTTATTCTAAAATACAAATGAAAAATTTCTTGTTTTTCTTTCATTTGAATTTATTTCAGTGTTTAATTTGAATAAATACAAAATTTCCTATTTTGCTTCTGAGTCTTTTTCATTTTAAATTAAATTATTTTTTAATTCAGTAATATCTTTTTCAGCATCACCAGCTTCAATTACTACAACAGAAGAAGAAGAGACAGGAAGTCCTGCAACCATTCCTAATTTTTGTTTATTATCAACTTCTTGACAAGGAATTTTTTTTTCTTTGCACAAAATCGGCAAATGCTGAATAATTTCTTTTGGTTCTACATCAGTAGCGTAAACAACTAATTTTGCAGTTTCTCTTTCAATTGCTTTTGTAACTTCGTTTGTTCCTTTTTCTATTTTACCAGTATTCTTTGCTTTTTCAATTATTTGATATATATCTATCATTGTATTTAGTAGAACAAAGAGTAATATCCTCACTCTAAGTTCATAGGATGAATTATTTAGAAAAAATAGATTTATAAATGTTTCTTAAAATTATTATTTAATATACTATTCTTTGATTAGACAAATAACTATATTAATTTGAGTATATAACAAACTACTTCCATTTAACTTTTACTTCATCTGTTCTCTGTCGGGGTTTAATATCTATTTGCTTTAATTTTTTATAAGAAAATTTTTCTTTTGTTTTTTTAAAAATTATTTCTCCCAAGTATGCAATCATGGCGCCGTTGTCTGTGAGCAGAGATTTTTCAGGACAAAAAAACTTTGCTCCTCGCTCCTTACACATTATTTTACACATTTCCTGCAAACGCGAATTACAAGCAACACCTCCACCCAATAATAATTCTTTTTTCCCGGTATGTGCCAAAGCTCTTTCAGCTGTTTCAACTAACATTGCAAAAACAGTTTCTTGCATAGAATAAGATAAATCATTCAAAGAATATTTAGGCTCACAAGAAGGCCCACCAGGGTCATCCTTTGAGGAGTCACCTGCTTCAGCAGGTTCTTGTGCCGGGAGCCTTGGCGAGGCGGTATCCCCTTGGGATTTAGAATTTAATTTCTGCCTCAAATTTGTAAGAATCCCAGAAAGTGCAATATCCATTCCTTTAACTTTGTAAGGAAGTTCAATTATGCCCCTAGTAGAAATCTTCTCAGAAGATTTATCGGGGTATGAAGCCTTTAGTGCTAATTTTTCTATTTTAGGACCGCCAGGAAAACCAATTCCTGCATAACGAGCAAAATTATCAATAAAATTTCCAACACCAATATCTAATGTCTCTCCAAAAATCCTATATTTTCCAGAAGCATATGCAATTACTTGCGTATTTGCACCAGAAACATAAAGCATGACTGGTGAACCAGCCTCAGAATCTTTTACTCCAGCAAGTTTTCCAATTTCCAAATGTGCAATACAATGATTAACACAAACCAATGGCAATTTTAATTTTAAAGAAAGTTCTTTTGCAAATTTCATTCCTTCCAATAAACACGGAGCAAGTCCTGGTCCCTGAGAAAAAGAAATCGCATTAATATTTTTTTCTTTAATTCCAGCTTGATCCAAAGCTTCAAAATAAACTTTATTTTTATTTTCAAAATGATGTTTTGCAACTTCCATTGGAATTAAACCACCTTTTTTTGTTGTGAAGCTTTTTTTAACATTAGAAAGAATTTTTCCATTTATTACTATTCCAATTCCAAAAGTATGTGCAGTTGATTCTATTCCTAAAACAATTGTCATAGAAATAAAAAAAGTTTTAAGTTAATAAAATTTTCTATTATAATTTATCAAAATCTTTTTCAATTTTGTCTAAATCTTTTGTAATAGCTAAAACAGCATTTTTAATTGCTTTTTTAGGAGCTTTTCCTTTTACAGCAAGAATTGGATTTTTTGTTGGATGATCTCTTTTCCAAGCAACAAAACTAACATTAGAATCTTTATTTAAATAAACTCTTAATATTTCTGCAATTGTTAAACTATTTAATTCAATTTCAACAAAGTCTTTATCTTGTTTTAAGATTTTAATTTCCATGATAATTTAGAAGAAGACGAGTTTATAAAGTTTACTTAAAGATTTTACTTTGTGCAATCCAGGGACATATGTCCTACCCTAAAATAATAAACTAAAATCATTATAAACTTCATCAGGTGTTTTATCTTCTAAACTCATGTGTGGCCTAAAATGATTATATCTCATTCTCCATAGTTCAACATTTCCATTACAAAATTTAAATTCTCGTTTAAATGTTTGAAATAATCTTTCAACCTTTCCTTGAGTTGTTGGACTATGAACAGTTCCCCTAATGTGTTCTATTCCTCTAATTTTGAGTTTCCTATCAAACTTTGAATGCTTGCTTTTTAATCCATATGCAGAACCATTATCTGTTAAAATCTGTTTAGGTTTTCCATAAATTTTTATTAGTTTATCAATTAAATTGATAACAATATCTGTTGTTACAGAATTAGTTACAGCAAAAGCTAAACTTTTTCTTGAACAATCATCGACGATAGAAATTACCCATTTATCTTTAATCTTTTGTTGGCTATGATCAATTTGCCAAAGAGAATTTGGATGTTTTCTTTGCCAACGAATATATTTTATTCGTTTCTTTTTTCTTTTAGTTGGTTCTGTTAGTTTATTTTTCTTCAATATTTTATTGATTGATGTGTGACTCAAATTAACAAATTTTTCAATTTTCTCTGCTCCAAAACCAGTTTTATTTCTTATGGAAATT
>CAYVGH010000084.1:0-2840 GCA_964451185.1 Candidatus Woesearchaeota archaeon
CTAAAATTCCAAAATTTGTAAATTATTATAATCCTTTTTCTAAGAAAAGTCAACTTAGTTCTACAACTGATTTGTGTTATCAAATAACAAAAAGAAAGGAAGATTTATGGTTAGCAATTGTTGGAAGTATTTCTGATAAATTTGTTCCTATTTATTATTCTGATTTTCAAAAAGATTACCCTGAATTAGTAATTGATTCTGATGAGGCATTTGAAATTGTTTATGAATCTGAAATTGGAAAAGTTGCACAACTTTTAGGGGGGGGATTAAAAGATAGAACTACAAATGTGATTAAAATGATTAAATTTTTAATGAAAGCTAAAGGACCTTTTGATGTTTTGCAAGAAGTTCCGGGAAATAGGGAAATGCATGAAAAATTTGATGAACTTTCTAAAAAATATGAAAAATTTATGGCTAAGGCAAAATCAGAAGTTGATTCAGACAAATTGGTTTTTTTTGAATATTCTGGAGATACAAGCATGAGTTCTGAACTTTCAAATAGGTTGAGCCATTTGTTTTCTGGAAGATTTATTTTTGTTGCTTATATTAAAGAAGGTTATGTTAATGTTTCTGCAAGAGGTAAAGGAGTTAAGAAAATTTTAGAGAAAGCTTTGGAAGATTTAGAAAATGCTCAGGGGGGAGGACATGAAGATGCTGCTGGGGCGAGAATTATGAAACAAGATTTAGAGAAATTTAGGAAAAAAGTTAAAGAACAATTTTTATCTCACCCCTCTTTTAATAAGTTTAAATAAAAACAAATTAGAAAATTTGTTAAGTAAAAATTTCTTTAATAACTCTTTCCAACATAAACCCAATAATCTGCTTGCTTATTAGAAATTATGCATTTTTTTCCTTTTACAGAGGTATTTTTTGGATCAATAAAAAGTGCTTTTGCTCCGCCTGTTTCATGTTTTAGCAGAGCTTCAACTTCTTTTGAATTGGATAAAGGAACAATAACTATTTTTTTATCCTTGATAAATTTTATAAGTTCTTTTTTATTTTCTGTTTTTTTAATGGAATTTTTTAATTCTTTTTCTGCTTTTTCATAAAGTTCTTTTTGAATTTGAGATAAAATTTTTGGAATTTCTTTTTTTAAATCTTTTATTTTAATTTCTATTTTTTCTCCAGTGTTTCTTTTTACAATTATTACTGAGCTTTTTTCTAAATCTCTTGGACCAATTTCAATTCTTAATGGAATTCCTTTTAATTCCCATTCTGAATATTTCCAACCTGGAGAGTAATCTTCTCTTGAATCTAAAATTGGAGAAAAATTTTTTAATTGTTTTTTTATTTTTTCTGCTTGTTTTATTGTTTTTTGTTTTGTTTTGTCAAACAAAATTGGAATAATCACAATCTTTTCATTTGCTATTTTTGGAGGAATTACTAAACCTTTGTTGTCTGAATGAATTGCAAACATGGTTCCGAGCATTCTTGTTGAAATTGCGTGGGTATTTTGAAAAACATATTTTTCTTTTTCATCTTTGTCTAAGAATTTTATATCATAGGATTTTGCAAAATTTTGCCCATCGTAGTGGAAACAAGTTCCTTCAATTACTTTTCCATTTGGCAAATAACTATGAACTTTTTCAGTAAATACTGCTCCTGCGAATTTTTCTTTATTTGTTTTTCTTCCAGAAATTCCTGGAATTGCCATTAATTCTTCAGTTATTTTATTGTAAATTTTCATTACTTTTTTCCCATGTTCTAATGCTTGTTTTTCTGTAGCAAATACTGAGTGTATTTCATTCCATAAAAATTCTCTTGTTCTAAAAAAAAGAACTGGATTATTAAATTCCCAACGGACAACATTATTCCACTGGTTTAATAAAAGAGGGAGATTTCTCCAGGACCTTATCCATTTTGAATATGATTCATACATTATTGCTTCTGATGTTGGTCGGATTGCTAATTTTTCATTTAATTTTGTATTTCCTGTTTGAGTTACCCATGCAACTTCTGGACTAAATCCCTTAACATGTTCTTTTTGTTTTTCAAAAGATTTTTCAGGTATAAATAAGGGGAAGTAAGAATTTTTAATTCCTATTTTTTTAAATTCTTTATCACATTCTTGTTTTATTTTTTCCCAGATTTGATATGATGCAGGTCTGAAAATAATACATCCTGAAACAGCAGAGTAATCTGCTAATTCTGATTTAAGAATTAGTTGTTGATACCATTCAGAGAAATTTTCTTGTTTTTTTACACTGATTCCTTTTTGTTTTGACATAATAATATTAGAAACTTAAAGTATAAAAAGGTTTTTTATTTTGTAATTATAGGGCACATAGTTTAACGGATAGAATAACAGGTTTCGGCCCTGTTGATCGAGGTTCAATTCCTCGTGTGCTCATTAAAAAAGATGATGGAAAAAACTAAAAAATTTTTAGCAGGACTAGCAGTTTTAATTGGAAGTGCGATAGGTGCAGGAGTTTTAGGAATTCCATATGTTGCTTCAAAAGCTGGTTTTTTAGTTGGAGTTGGTTATATTCTTTTAATTGGTTCAATAATTTTTGTAGTCAATCTTTATCTTGGAGAGATTATTCTTAGAACAAAAGGAAAACATCAGCTTGGAGGGTATGCTGCAAAATATTTAGGTAAAAAAGGAAGATTTTTTATGAATTTTGCTATTGCTTTTCTTGTCTATGCTGCTATTGTTGCTTATACTTTTGGTATTGCAGAAAGTTTTAGTTTTTTATTTTTCGGAGATTCAAGTTATTCTATTTTAATTGGGGTGGTTTTTGCTATGTTTATGTCTACTTTATTGTGGAGGGGGTTAAAGGCTTTGAAAAGATTTGAAAAATGGGGGGTTGGGATTGTTTTGGTTTTGTTGGGTTTGATAA
>CAYVGH010000085.1:0-212 GCA_964451185.1 Candidatus Woesearchaeota archaeon
AAAATGAAATTTGTAGCTTACTATAAAAAAGTTTATCCAAAGAAAAAATTAAAAGTAAAATTTGATAAAAGAAAAAATCAAAGACCTGCTTGGATTAAAGTAGAAGGATTGCCAAAAGGGGTTAATTTCATTAGTATTCATTTAGGAAAAAAGGGTATTGAGGGAGAAAGAATACAATTCTACAAAACATATTTACCAGAAGGGCTTTTTTT
>CAYVGH010000085.1:222-2670 GCA_964451185.1 Candidatus Woesearchaeota archaeon
GATTATACTAAAGAAGAAATGAAAAGATTTTATGATAAATTTTCAGAAATTTATGATTATGATATAGGGCAATCTGGAGCTGGAGGAGGTCAAAATATTTTAGCAGCAGAATTTTTAATTAAAAAATTAAAAAAATATATTCAAAAAGGAGAATTGCTTGATTTGGGAGCAGGAACTGGATTAATTACTGAAATGTTTGTTAAAGAAGGATTTTCTCCTGCAACTCTTGTTGATTATTCTGATGGAATGTTGAACAAAGCTAAAAAAAGAAAAGGGCTTAAGAAATCTAAATTTATTAAAGCAGATTTAAGAAAATTAAAGTTAGGGAAAAAATATGATTTAATTTTAAGTTTTTTTAGTTTGGGTAGTTCTAGTTATTTTAGTAAGGAAGAATTGGAGAGCATAATAAATAATATAAGGAAACATCTTAAAAAAAACGGAATTATTGTATTGTTAGGGCATATGCCTTTACCAGAATTTGAAAAGGAGTTTAAAAAATTAGAATCAGGAATTTATTGTTTAAATTCAAAAAAAGAATTTTATACTGATTATTTTATTGGCAAAAACTAACTTAAAATTATTCTGCTTTAACAGATATTTTTTAGATGCAATTCTTCTTCAGGATTATAACATTTAAAACAATACCCTTTTTCATGTTTTGAAATGTTCATTGGGTTGTTCCATGAACCTCTTGAAAAAAGAATTCCATGCTTCTCTTCATCTATTTCAGAGACTATTCCCCTATATTCTTTTTCATTTTTAATTATTCCAATTTCTTTTAAATTTTCATAAAAATTTTCTTTTGATTTTAGGGAATATGAAGAAAAAAAACCTCCAACCATTTTTCTTTTTATTTTATTCATCCCCAATATTGCTTTTTTCTTATCAGGAGCACTAACTAATTTTGGATTATTTTTAATAAAATCCGAATTAAGAATAGCTTTTTCTAATTCATTAAATGTTTTATTTTCCATGATATATTATAGAATTAATACTTTATAAATCTTCCTATTTGTTACCACTAAGAAATTAAATCAAACTAATCAACCAAACCAAAAGCAATCCAATTCCTGCTCCGAATAAACATCCTGCCATTTTTCCAAATGAGGTTGATAGTGCTGTTCTGTGATTATCTATTTGATATTGTTTTTGATGTTCTGCAAGATGGCCTTCAAATAATCCTCCAATCCCATCTGTAATTGTATTTCCTGCAGCTCCACCAATAATTGCTCCTGCAATTCCTGCTACTTTTCCTCCAAGGACTGCAGCAAAAACAAGAACACCATTATCAATTATCCCAAAAATTAAATCTGGATAAATTGATTTAAATTCTATTTTAAAAAGTTTTAAAATTAATAAATTTAATAATCCCAATACAATAAAAGCAGGTCCAATCCAAACTTGATTGTATACAAAAGCAAAAGTTACAGCAACAACAATTATTGCAAATATTAAAAAACTTGTTAAAGCTTTCCAAAATTTATAACCTCTAAAACCTTTATGATCTTTCATAATTAAATTAAAAAAACAAAGTTTAAAAATATAAGCTTTAGTAGTTAAATTTTTATATCGTTTTTATTTAATGATTATATGGAGAAGGTGAAGAAAGAGAATAAAGAAATATTTATGAAGAATATTGAAAAAGCAAATAATGAAGAATATGAAACTTCTTGGGATGAAAAAGGAAATCCTGTTTCTAAGAAAAAGTCTAAAGTTAAAAAAGGGAGGTTGTCTAGGGCTGCGGGTGCAAGATTTGAATTAAAAGTTAGAGGAGAATTAGAAGCGCAAGAATGGATTATGGACAAGTGGACAAATAATGTTGACTTAGATGAAAACAAACTTGTAAAGGCAAAAAGAAAATACAATCCTTTTAAAAAAATGTTAGTTGTGGGGACGGGATTTCCTGATTTTATTGCGTTTAAAAAAGAGAAAGGGAATTACAATATAATTGGGGTTGAAGTTAAAATGAATGGAATTCTTTCAAAAATAGAAAAAGAAAAATGCAGATGG
This sequence comes from Candidatus Woesearchaeota archaeon, assembly GCA_964451185.1. Lineage (GTDB taxonomy): Archaea > Nanobdellota > Nanobdellia > Pacearchaeales > GW2011-AR1 > CAYVGH01. Next base: position 2,233 of record CAYVGH010000085.1, read on the forward strand.
TATTTGAAAAAAGAAATATTTTCAAAAATTTTAATTGCTAAAAAACAAAAAGAGGGAAGATTTATTAAAGTTGAATATGTTGATTTTAATAAGAGATATGGTAAATAAAATATTTTTGGTTTTGGTATTTATTTTTTTAGTTGGAAATGTTTCTGCTATTATGATAAATGAAGTTCTGGAAAATCCTGATGATACTACCCAATGTAATGATGCAAATTGTGAATATATAGAACTTTATACTGATTCTCCAATCAATATTACTAATTGGATATTAAATGATGGGGCAAATAACAGAAGTCTTGATTTTTATTTAGAAGATTATTTAATTATTGTCAGAGATAAGGAAGTTTTTATAAGTAATTTTCAAGTTGATGGAAATAAAGTAATAGAATTAACCATGAGTTTGAAAAATACTGACGACAATATTTTTCTTTTTGA
>CAYVGH010000086.1:0-2595 GCA_964451185.1 Candidatus Woesearchaeota archaeon
TATCACTGCCAAAATTCAGGAAGATTTCCAAATAAATTTCATGATATTTTTTAAACTAAAACTTTTTAAATAGTAATCCCATAAGATTACTATGAAAACTATTACAATAAAACTTCCTGAAAATCAAGCAGAAGAATTAAATATTTTTATAAAAGAAAAAAATTATCCTTCAAAATCAGAATTTCTTAGACATTTAATAATGGAAAAACTTGAAACAAATAAAAAAGAAAAAGCAGGTTTTTTAATTCTAGCAGAAAAATCAATGAAAAAAATTTGGGACAATAAAAAAGATGACAAAACTTGGAGCAAATATTTATGATAGAAAAAGGCGATATTTTTTTAGTTCCATTTCCTTTTTCAGATCAATCTAGAAGAAAAGTAAGACCTGTAATTGCAATTAGTAATAATAATTTTAATGAACATTCTGAAGATTTAATTGTCGTCGGAGTTACATCCAATATTTCAAAAGACAAATATACTTTAAAATTAGAAAATAAAGAATTAGAACAAGGAAAATTATTTGCACAGTGCTGTATAAAAGTTGAAAATATTTTAAAATTAGATAAATCCTTAATAATAAAAAAAATTGGAAAAATAAAAAAAGAAAAAATAAAACAAATTTTAAATATTCTTAATGAAATTATAAATTAAAAATTCAGGAAGATTTCCAAATAAATTTCATGATATTTTTTAAAAAAGAATATTTATAAAAGATAAAATCATTTAATAATATGGAAAAAAAAGCTCAGGCATTTTTAATCACAACTGTTATTTTAATATCTATTCTCGCTGCATTTATTGGAGTTTCAAATTATTCTAAAAAAACAACATTTTCAACACTTCCATATCTTGCACAAGAAATTCAAATTGAATCTGAAAAAGTAATGGATTATGATTTAAATACAGGGAATGATACAATTGAAAATTTTACAAAAACAATTTCAAATTATACAGATGAAAATACTAAAATTTATTTTATAATTAATAAATCAGGATTAGAATGTTATAGTTATAATAAAACATTGGATAAAGAACCTTTAAGTTGCAATGTTATTAACAATCAGATAAATACTACAATTGAAGAAACAAATTATACTTTCCCTTATTTCCCCGAAGCAAAACATTTTTATTTTATAATTATTAAAGAGGATGAAAATAATAAATATGTTTATACAAATAATTAAAATTTATTATTTCACAGCTTTTCCAGTTCCACCTAAATAATTTCTAAAATAAATTTGTTTTTTATTTAAAAGAATCTTTTCTTCTCCTATAAAATCTTCTATATTTCCTTTCCAAGAATTTTCATATTGGAAATTTCCTTTTTCATATTTTTTAGGTCCTCTAACAGGAAATTCTTCTGGAGAATTTCTTAAACATTCTTTTAAAAATGAAAAACATTTTTTAGAAAGATTTTCATAACCTTTTATCATTCCTCCTCTATAAGACATAGACCAAATTAAATTTTTTTTATAAAAAACTAATTCTTGTCCTGTATCAATAGTAGAACCAAAATATTTGTCTTTGTATAATAAATCTCCTTTTCTGTAAATATACTCTTTGCCTCTATCTTTTGTTAATTTTGGGATTGAAATTTTAGAAGCAAATGTTTTATTTTTTGCTTTTAATAAAAATTGAAGTAATTTTTTATTTGTCATTTTTATTGTGTTGAAAATATATTTTATTTTTTTCTTTAATTAATTCTAAGGATTTTATCTTTTAATTTCATTTATCTTTCTGAATCATTTATTTTTTGATCTATTCCTCCAATTTAAATCACTTTTTTAATAAAATTATCATATCCCCAAAGATCTAATTCTTTAATATAATTCACAAAACTTTTTATAGCTTCAGGGGAAACTTTTTTTTCAAGCGAATATTCACATAATATTTTTAAAGTTTTATCTGAAATTTTAGTTTCAAGCAAAATTAATAATTTGAAAAAGTAAGGCCAAGTCCAAGACATATTTGTTTTGAGGAGAGTTTTCTCAATCATTACCAAATCTCTTCCATCCAAATTAATAAAATACATAGAAATTAATCTTGGAATTATGTTTGCTATATACTCTTTTGGTTCTATTAATCCAATTTCTTTTTTATATATTTTTAAAAAATCTTCAAAAGTAAAAGATTCATTTTTATTTTTATAATCCATGACTTTTTGCATAAATCTTTCAAATTTTAATTCCGTCTCTTTGGTAACTCTAAGCCTGTCTAATTCTTTTAATACTTCAGAAGCACAATATAATGCCCTACCATTTTTATCCCCAAACATTAAAAGTCTTTCAATAGATTCATAACAATTAAGACAACCCATTTCTCCTGCAACTAGTATGATTGCCCAAACTTGATAATCGCGATTTTTAACAAGCATATCTATAAGTTCTTTAAAAAAATTACAATACCCTTTAAGGTTTAAACTTTCTATATAAAAGCAAAGTGAATGAGCACAATCAGAAGATATTTTTTTAGAAAGAGTATATTCACATATTTTTTTTAGGGTTTCATCAGATATTTTTGTATTTGTTGAGTTTAGCAACTTAAAGAAAAAACTTAAATATTAACCTTACCTATTTTTAATATGACACAAACAAC
>CAYVGH010000087.1:0-2546 GCA_964451185.1 Candidatus Woesearchaeota archaeon
ATGAATCTAAATGGGCTTTGAGATTTCCAAGAATAACCCTTTTAAGAAACGACAAACCTCTTTCTGAAATTGCAACTCTTGAAGAAATCGAAAAAGATTTCAAGAACTCAAAGCACGAAAATTATCGTTATGGTTGATTAATCTCTTAATTATTTACCTCACTTTCTAAAGTTTTTACAACTTTCTCCTTGTCCTTAAACAAAGGATTCAAAATTAATTTATAAATTTTATTATTGATTTACACTAATGCATTAATTGATTTCAATCAATAGGAAAAGGTTAAAAAATATGCTTTCTTCGTTTTTAATATGGGATTATTGGCATGGTTTACAGGAAAAAACAAAATAAAATATGAATTAGAACTTTTGCCTCCGTTTTATGAAGTAAGTGAACCAATAATGGATTTTTTAGAAAAGAAAGGTTATGACTTAAAATTTAAAAGAAACAAAAGAAATTTAGGGATTATCGGATTTGCAAGTGTGGAAGAATTAAATATTTTCTTATCTGATTTTAATATTATTGCCACTTCTCCTAATGAAGGACCAAGAGCCGCATTTGGAAGTAATTGTGGGCGTTTTGTTTTTCACATTAATCTTCTTTCAAAAGGTAAAAAGAATTATCTTGATAAGAATTTAAAAAAAGCATTTTTGTCTTTATACAAAAAAGGGAATTTGGATATTTTTTATTCTCCTTGATTTTTGTTGGCTAAATTAATCAACTCCAAACCCTTATTAGAATTTTTTAATTTAAAAAGAAGAACAATACTTGAAAAATTTTCTCTTTTCTTCATCTATATTCAATAGTGCAAACATTTTAAAAAAGGGATTTACATAATAAGACAAATATCAATATGGAAGAAAATAAAATTAAATAAAATATGAAAGACAAATATAGTTGGGATATAAAAGACAAGCATGCTTGGGATATTGCAACAACATTAATATTAGGTTTATTCTTTATAGGATGTATTTTAGTAATATTTTTTCAATTTAATTTAACTTTAGTAAAATTTACATTTGTTTTTCTAACAACTTTAATATGTGTGGAAGTGGGAACAAGAAAGATTGAGAAAAAATGGAAGGCATTTTGGATAAAAATAGGTTTAATATTTGTATCACTATCTATTTTTGGAATATTTTTTGGATTAACTGAAAACCAAATAGCAACACCATTTAGTTATATATTCATTTTTGAATTATTAATAACTTTAACAAAGAAATCTAAGAAAAAACATTAAAAACCCTTTTTACATAATCAAATTATGAATTTTAGAAATTGGACAAAAAAACATTTACTTCTAAAGAAAAAAAGACATAAAAATTGAAAAGTGGATTAATGAAGTAAATAAATTATTAAAAAATATTTGAAGGACTTGGATGCTCTAAGAGTGTTACCCCACAATCCTTATTTTCCCTTATCTGTTTATAGGTAGGGAATCCACCATCAGCCTATTAGTTACCCTAAAAGAATAACCAATATAATCCGGCAATCACAATAATACTTAGTATTATTGCAATTTTTTGAAATGTTTTTTTCATTTTATTTTTAAAATCTTTTTCCTTTTTAAATCATAGGGGAGTTTTTGGGATTCTCAATAAAACATATAAATCCTTTTTTCTTTGTTTCAATATGTACAAACTTTTCACAGCAAACTCAAAAACAGAAAAACTTCTTAGAATATATGTGGGAGAAAGAAAAGAAATTAAAAATAAATTAGATAAATTAAGAGAAAATCCTCGTAAAGCAATTGGAGCACATCCTCTTCACGGAAAACTAAAAGGTAAATGGGCTTGTTGGTTTGGTTCAAACATCAGAGCAATTTATATTATTAATGAAAAAACAAAATCAATAATAATTGAAGCTGTTGGGACACACAAAATTTACTAATAATTAAACTCCTTAATCTTGCCTTGCTTGATATTTTTTTCACTTGCTTTAATCTGAGCTACTAATTCTCTGTCATTAAGAATTTCTCTTTCCTCTAAAATCTTTATCTTATCCCTAAGAGCTTCTCGAATAAATTCTGCTTTTGTCATATAGTTGTGCTTTTTCATAACTTTATTTATTGCTGATAAAAAATTTGATTCAAGTTTTAGGCTTACATTTTCCATAGTAGTAAGTAGTAGTAAGTACTACTTAAATCTTTCTATTTAATCGAGATGGTTAAAAATTTAAACTCCACAACCTTTAATTTTCCATGAAAACAACCCCCTTTATACAAAATCATCTCTCACTTGCAATAAAACTTATTCTTGTTTTATCTATTCTTAATGCAGTTTATAATCAATTATGGCACATAATGTCTACAAATATTTTCTTGCTTGTCCTCATGTTCTTACCTCAAATTGTAAAAAAATATGAAATAAAAATACCGATAGCTCTTGAGTGGGCTTTATTTGTATTTGTAATCCTTACTCTTTTTCTCGGAAAAATAGGGGGAATAATTGCCCCAATTATCTTTGGAATAGCCATAGCATTTATTGGATTCATGATCTTAGCAATTTTATATTCAAGTAATCAAATAAAAAAGAATTACTTTCTAATCA
>CAYVGH010000088.1:0-2527 GCA_964451185.1 Candidatus Woesearchaeota archaeon
ATACTGAAATGAAGGTAATTATTTTTGCAGCTGGGCTCATTAGAGATTTCTTTATATTTGGAATATTTCTATACTTATTAAATAATTTTTACGAAATTGATCATATTAGAACTATTGTGTTTGCAGCTGTTGGTGTTGACTCTTTGATATATATATTTAGTCTCAGAAGTTTTAGTCAACCAATTTGGCGTATCAATCCTTTTAGTAACCTGTATTTAATAGGCGCAGTAGTGGCTAGCTTGTTTTTACTACTAATAGCAATTTACTGGCCACCGCTTCAAAGTATTCTATCTACAACATCGTTGAGCTTGGGTAATTGGTTGTTGATATTGTCTACTGGTGTTTTAAGCATTGTCATGATTGAATGTATAAAATATTTTTATATAATCAAGAAAAGAAGTGTATAGATATTATGAAAAATAGCCTAAAAATGCTATGATTAAAAAAAGAAGAAACAATAAAATTGAAGTAATTGTATATAATAAAAAGTTTATTTCTTTAGTAGGTTTTTTGGTTGTTATTATGATTAGTGTTCCACTAGCGAAGCAAATAAGTAAAAGATATTATATTGATGAAGAGATTAGGGAATTAGAGAATGAAATTAAGGAATTTGAATCCCAAAATAGCAGCCTAAAGGAATTTATTTCATATTTGGAATCTGATAGTTTTGTAGAAGAACAAGCTAGATTAAATATGGGATTAAAAAAAGAAGGTGAAAATGTAGTGATAATAAAAGAGACTGATTTGGATAATAATTTGAGCAATACTAAAGAAAGTGATGAAAAATCAAATTCAAATATTATTAGATGGTGGAAATATTTTTTTGTAAAATAATCTTTGTATGACAGAAAAAAATATAGATGGTATCAAAAAATTAAATGAAGAAGAAATTAAGAAGTCTAGAAAAATACTTCTTGATTATATTGGCGAAGAGGATAGGAAGAAGGCTAGGCAAAAAATTAAAAAATCAGAAAAAATATTTTCAGCTACCAAACGAAAAGAGATGGCTGTTGATGGAATTTCTGTCAAAAAAGAAAAAAATCAGGTGCCGAATATTCCAAGTGAAACAATGCCAATGGAAATACCGGCAGTGCAGGAAGAAAAAAAAGTAAAAAGTATTCCTAGTGAAGAAGAGAAAGAAAATTTGAAAAAAGAAATTGAAAAAAATGAACAAGAACAAGAACAGGAAGTGGAATTAAAAAAAGAGGCAGAAAAAAAAGCAAAAATAAAGAAAAAGAACCTCGTTGTTTTGAAGAAAAAAGAAATATTACAAAAAAGTAGGCAAGAAATTAAAGAAGCCAAGGCCAGGGTGGAGAAGAAAAAGAAAAAAATAAAAGCTAAAAGAAGAAAAATCAAGACGACCAGCAATTCTCTTTTGCCAAAACTTCGTCAGACAAGGAAGAAGAAGGCGAAACAATTATCTTTTAATTTTAAATTTTTGGATAAATTAATTCCTTTTTTCAAGGCAATAAGTAAGAATTTTTATATTATAATATTTTCATTCATTATATTTATTATTGTTTTTTATATTATTCATGCTTTATTTTTGCTAAAGTTTGGTATAGATAGTAGTTTTTCTCGTAAAATTTCAAATATCGTTCCAGTACCCGCTGTTATTACAGGCAATGGTTATTTGGAATATTTTGATTATAAAGATCTGACAAGAAATATATCAGAAAATAAAAAACTAGAAGTATCTAAAAAAATTATTTTATTAGATCTAATAGAGAAATATAATATTTCTGAAAATACTGGAGCGGAAAATATTGTTAAAGAAATTAACAATAATTTTAAAAACGATACAGAGATTAATTCTGTAAATATTTCTTTGGAAGAGTATTTAATTAATGAAGTGAATAATAAAAAAATATGGTTTTTAACAAACTAACGGAGATGGGTTAGTTTTTTTAATTTTATGAAAATTGAACAAATAATGATAAAAAAAGTTATCGTAGTTAAAGAAAATGATAAAATTTCAGAGGTTGCAAGTATTATGACTGAGCATCGTATACATGGCACTCCAGTAGTAAAAGGGGGTAAACTTGTAGGCATCATCACAGAAACAGATTTTTTTGTAAAAGATTTGCCTGATTTGTATTTGCCTTCATATATTAATTTTTTGAAAAGTACGAAAATGACAGGTAAAATTAAGAATTCAAAGAAAAAAGAGATTAATGCAATTAAGAAAGCGACAGCCAAGGACATAATGACTACGGATTGCATTGCAATGACTGCTGGAGATGATATCAGCGATATGATAAAAATAATTAAAGAAAAACATATATTTACTTTTCCAGTAGTGGATAATGAGAATAATTTAGTAGGCATAGTTACACAAGCAGACATTATTAAATTAATTAAATAATCATTTATAAAAAATAATAAAACAAAAAAGTCCTAAATATTCAGGGCTTTTTTGATTTGATTTAAAATGTGATATAATAGTATTTATTAATATAAAAAATTAAACTATAAAAATGAAAAATAATTTAAAATATTTATGTCAACAAAAAAAATAAGGCCAATT
>CAYVGH010000089.1:0-2450 GCA_964451185.1 Candidatus Woesearchaeota archaeon
AGAAATAGTTTTAACTTTGCCAGAATTTGAAGCAATAAGATTATTAGATTTAAAACAAATTCCTCAAGCAGAAGCAGGAAATCAAATGAAAATTTCTCAACCAACTTTATCAAGAATTTTAAAATCAGCTCGACAAAAAATTGCAGATGCAATTGTAAATGGAAAAGCAATTAAAATTGAAAAATGAAAATATTAATAGCAATAAATGAAAACAAAGAATTAAATTCAAAGTTAAGTGAACATTTTGGACATTGTCCTTTTTTTGCAATTTATGAAACAAAATCAAAAGAAATGAAAATTGTAAAAAATGAAATAAGTCATTCTAATCAAGAATTAACTCCTGTTGATCAAGTTATGAAATTCAAACCCGATATTGTTTTTTCTTTAGGAATTGGACAAAGAGCAATAAAATTATTTAATGAAAAAGGAATTAAAATCAAAACAGGAAATTATAAAATTTTAAAACAAGTTATTGAAAACATAAAAAATCTTAAAGAATTAAAAACAGGATGTGAAAATTAAAATGACTGAGACAGATATGGTTGTTAGTTTTATAAATAAAAAAAATATCTTTGCAGTGGTTGGTGCATCAAATAACTCTACTAAATATGGATATAAAGTTTTTATGGATTTAAAAAATAATGGATATGATGTTTATCCAGTAAACCTCAAGGAAAAGAAAATAAAAGATTATGATTGTTATTCTTCATTAAAAACACTACCAATTAAACCGGATGTGGTTATTACAATTGTGCCTTCGAGGATTACTAAAGAAATTGTTAAACAAGCAAGTGAATTAAATATAAACAAAATATGGATGCAACCAGGTTCTGAATCAAATAAAGCAATTAGCTATTGCAAAAAAAACAATATGGATGTAATTAGTAATCAATGTGTAATAATTAATAAACTAAAATGAAAAATATAAAAGATAAAAATTTAATGAAAAAATCAATAATTAAATCAGCAAAATCTTTGTGGAAGAGTTTTCCAATAATTTTATCAACAATTTTACTTATAAGTTTAATTTCCACTTTAATTCCAAAAACATTTTATACAACAATATTTACTAAAAACATTTTCCTTGATTCTTTTATTGGAACTTTAATTGGAAGTATATTTGCTGGAAATCCAATAACAAGTTATATTTTTGCAGGAGAATTATTAAAGCAAGGAATTGGCTTAATTGCAGTAACTGCATTTATAGTTTCATGGGTTACTGTTGGAATTGTTCAACTTCCTGCAGAAGCTACAATTTTAGGAAAAAAATTTGCTTTGTTAAGAAATCTTACAGCATTTATTTTCGCAATTGTCGTTGCTATTTTAACTATTTTAATTTTAGGAGTAATTAAATGAATTTAAAAAATAAATTGCACCGCTCGGTGTACAACCGCAAGGGTTGCGAGAACCTGCAAGCAGGCCCTAAATTGTGGAGTAAGAAGGCAAAAAATATTTCCAGCTCTTGGTATTTTTTAATAATTGTAATTTTAATTTATTTGATTTTATTTATTTTAAATCAAAATTTATTTTTACAAAGTTTAAATTTCTTTTATAAAATAATTTTAAAAATAATTCCAATATTTGCTATTGTTTTTATTTTAATGGCAATTAGTAATTATTTCATAACTCCAAAATTTATTATAAAACATCTTAAAGAAAAAGGAATTAAAAAATGGTTCTTTGTTATCGTCGGGGGAATTCTATCTGCGGGACCAATTTATATGTGGTATCCGCTTTTAGGAGATTTAAAAAATAAAGGTTTGAATTATGGTTTAATTGCATGCTTTTTATACAATAGGGCAATAAAAATTCCATTGTTCCCAATTGCGATTTTTTATTTTGGATTAAAATATATTTTAATTTTGTCTGGAGCGATGATAATTATTTCTATTATCCAAGGAATTTTATTAAATAAATTAATGGGGGTAAAAAAATGAAAATTGAGATTGCTATTGCAACTGACAATGGAAAAAATCTTACAAAAGAACATTTTGGGTCAGCTAAAAAATATTTAATTTATGATTTTAATTTAGAAACAGGGGATATTAATTTTTTAAAAGAAAAAGAAAATTTAACACCCGAAGAAAAAATTCATGGAGATCCTGAAAAAGCAAGTGCTGTTTCTGAAATATTAAAAAATGTGACAGTTTTAATAAATCTTGTTTTTGGTCCAAATATTCTTAGAATGAAAAAAAAGTTTGTAATTATTGTATCAAGAATTAAAGAAATTGCCATTGTTTTAGAAAAATTAAAGCTTAAAAAAGAAATAATTAAACAAAACTTAAATAATTCAGAAAAAGAAATTATTTATCTAACTAAATAAATCATAGGAGGTAAAAAATAAAATGAAAATAGCTATAGCTTCAGAAGGAAAAAATTTAGATTCAGAAATAAGTGAAAAAGGTGGAAGAGCACCATATTATCTTGTTTTTGAAAATAAAAAATTAATT
>CAYVGH010000090.1:0-2450 GCA_964451185.1 Candidatus Woesearchaeota archaeon
TTTTTAATAAAGGTATTATTATTTTTTTTATTTTATTTAATTCTTTATTTTTCATTTTATTTAATTCTTTATTTTTCATTTTATTAATAAAGAATTATTGCTTTTAAATTTTTACTATTTTTTGCTCCCGCTAATTTTCTCATTCCAATAATCCCACACCTCTTAAATATTTTCTTGCATTTAATTTAAATTCTTGTCCTTTTCCAAAGTTACTAAACAAAGATTTACTTGCTCTTATTTGAGAATCAATTAACATTTTGTGTTGTTCAAATAATTTAGGATTTTCTTTAAGATTTTCTGCATATAATTCAACATAATCTAAATCTGTTTTTGGAATTTTTTTAATTTTTATTTTATTCATCTTTTATAATTTTTTCATATTCTTTAAATTTATTTTCATCAAGAATCTCTGAAAAAAATGTTCTCAAATGTTTTGCATCTGCAATATCTTTTTTTCCTGTCAAGATAATTTCTTTATATAAAATCTCAAATTCTAAAGGGGGGATTTTAAATTCAAAATCTTTAATTTTAATTTTCTGGGGGTGGGAAAATTCATAATATTTTGCCTTCCTTGATTTATCTATTGGAATAAATTCTATATTTGGAAACATTTCATCTTTTCTTGCGAATCTTATATTGTCCATATTTTTAATATAAGAATAAACCTCTTTTGAATTATTTCCTTGATAACACCAAAAATTATTTTCAATTAAATCATTAAATAATTCTTCAAATTTTTCTTTTGTTAGAACAGGCACTAAAATATCTACATCTTCTGTTGCTCTTGTTCTCCCAGTCGAAATGCTAACAAATCCACTTACAATTAAATAATCTGAATGTTTTTTTAAAATTTCAAGAAAATCCTTAACAAATTTATCTAATTCATCTAAATTTCTTTTAATTATAATTGTTTCTTTTTCAATTTTGTATAGTTTTTTCATCTTATTAATAAAGAATTATTGCTTTTAAATTTTTACTATTAATAAGCTATAGGATCTTCTTTAGACCCAGTCACTATCCAATTTAAGTATTCCTTAGAGTTTTCCCCATATTTTCTTTTAATTTTTTCACCTTCAACTTCTTCCCAAAATTTAAAAGAAGATTTAGTTATATCATATACTTTTTTTCTATAATTTCCTGTAAGGTCATCAATAATCATTTCAATTCCACCTGCCACTTTATCTCCTTTGGTTTCAAATTCTCCTGAGATTTTTTCAGAATCTTCTACTTTTTTAAGCCAAAAATTGTCTGGTCCTTCGCGAACAATTTCATATATCATACTCCCACCAGGAATTCCTTTTTCAGCAATAGTTTTTGCTCCTTTATTTAATAAGGGAGAAATATATTTAATATAAACTTTTTTATCTCCTTTCATTGCCCCTTGAAAATCTTTTTTAAAAGTAGAAATTTCATTATTTATTCCCCAAAAGACTTTATTTTTTTCACTAACTACATCTTCAGAAGACCATAATTCTTCTTTTGTTGTATTTTCTTTCCCAAAAAAAGAATTTTTGTCTTCTGTTTTATTTTCACTACCAAAAAAATCTCCTTTTGTTTCAACATTTTTTTCCAGCCAACTATCAAAATTTTCAATTAAATTTTTTTCTTCTGGTTTTTCTATAGGGGCAGAGTAATCTTCTTGAATTTCATCTTGAGAAGAGTAATCATAATTATAAGTTGGAGTATAACTTGGTTTCTTAAAAAGATTAACAAGCCCTTTAATCAATAAATAGCTTCCAACAACAGCTGCTCCTACTGCTACTCCATCTTCTAAAGTAAAATTATTTTTATTTGAATAACCCTTATTAACATTGGCAACATTTACAGCATCTCGATTAACATTAGAATAATCTGTTGTTTTTGTTTTCTTTTCTGGAGATTTGTATCCATATGTTCTACGATAAAGGTTTCCTTCTGAATCCCTAAAATACGTCCCCTCTTTCCCATATTTATCAACCTTTTCATCATAAACAAAACCTTCAACACCATTTGAATAATAGGAATGAGTTACTTTTTTTCCATCTTCATAATAATTTTCTGTTTTAATAACTTTTTGAGAAAACAATGGGTTGAACAGAGATGCTCCTGCAATAGTTCCAGCAATTATTAGTTTTTTTAGACTTTTCATAAATATTTGAAAGATTAGTGTTTTTTATATTTTTGCTTTTTAAGTTGTTACTTTTTATTAATTAATACTCAAAGAAAGATTTAAAAAGAATATTTTTTAATTAGAAATATGAAAAACATAGCAAAATTAGCTACAATTGGTTTGGTATCTTTGGGAATTGGGCTTAGTTCTCCAAATTATTCTAAAGCACAAAATCAAAACCAAGAACAAACCCAAGAAACTAACCCTTGGTTTGATGAAAAATATAAAACATATATTAAAGATTGGGGGCTTCCCACAAACTCTTGGACTTGGCCATTTATTTCAGAAAGAGTTTATGGAA
>CAYVGH010000091.1:0-957 GCA_964451185.1 Candidatus Woesearchaeota archaeon
ATAAAGATAATTTTTGTTTTTCAAAATTCTTTCAAAATTTATTCCTGAAATTGACATGGATATTTCTACCCCTTCTTCTGCTTGTTCAATTGATTTTTTTTCAGATTGAATATTTTTTACTTTTCCAATTTTATCTCCCTTTTCATCAATTAAATTTAAATTTTTTCTAAGTTTTCCAGCTTCAATCCTAACACCAAAAATTGCAGGATTTGTGTTTCTAAAAACAAATTGAGGGAGTATTTTTAATTTGCAAATTGTTGTTAATCCCATTAATCTTTTTTTCTCAATTTCATTTGCTTTTTGTTTTCTAAATTCTAATGTGTCTTCTATTAATTTGTATATTACATCATTTGTTAGAATTTTTATTTTATTTGAGATTAACTCCTTGGCTTTTTCTTCAATAAAAACATTAAATCCTATAATTAAAGCATCTAATTCATTTATTTCTAAATTTGTTTTTTCAGAAATTATATCTTTTTTATTTATATTTCCAATTCCTGCTTTTACTACAGGAATGTTGCTTTGTTTTAATAAAACCAAGAGAGCCTCTAAACTTCCTAATGAATCTGCTTTTGCAATTATTCCTTGTTTTTCGGTTTTAATAACTTCTGAAATTTCTTTTTTGAATTTTTCTTTTAATTCTTTTAAATTATTTTTATAAATTTCAAAAGGCATTCCAGGCAAAATATTTTCTTTTTCAATTAATTGAATTCTTATTCCAGTTGATGCTTGTACTTTATCTTTTGGATTGAATTTTGCACAAAGTGGTTGTATTTCTTCTAAAATTCTTATTTTTGAAATTATTGGTTTTTCAAATGAAGCAATTGCAATTTGGTCTGTTTTTTTTAATTCTCCGTCATATAAAATTGCTTCAATGTAATTTGTTGTTTTTTCTTTTTTAATTTCAAGCATTACACCTTTTGCATCTTTTCCTAATTCTAATTTGTTTTCAAGATA
>CAYVGH010000091.1:967-2394 GCA_964451185.1 Candidatus Woesearchaeota archaeon
ATTCCACATAACATCATTATTAATTCAGGGATTCCTTGTTTTGATTTTGCAGAGCAGGGAACTAAAGCTATTTTTTTTGTGAAGTCATTAATATTATAATATAAATCAGAATCAAATCCATAAGCATTTAGAGAGCCAATTAAAGTCATGTATCTTTCATTGAATGTGTTTTTTACATTTATTTCTTGGGATTCAATTGATTCTTGAAGGGATAGTTTTTCATTATATTTGAAACCCGAGATATTATCTATTTTATTTAAAGCAATTAAAAAAGGAGTTTTGTTGTATTTTAGGATTTTGATTACTTCTGCTGTTTGAGGTTTTATTCCTTCGTTTATATCAATTACTAAAACAGCTAAATCTGCTAAACTTCCTCCTCTTTTTCTTAGGTTTGTAAATGCTGCGTGGCCGGGAGTATCTATTAATAAGAATCCTGGGATTTTTAGTTTAATTCCTGATTTTTCAATTAAAGGACAGGCTTTTTTTAGTTGTTCTATTGGGTAGGAAGTAAATGAGATCTTTTGAGTAATTCTGCCTGCTTCTTTTTCAGCAACACCAGTTTGTCGCAAACTATCTAGTATAGATGTTTTTCCATGATCAACATGTCCACAGATTGTTACGATTGGTTTTTTTGTTTTCATGTATTTTTAAGTATAGATTTATTTTTAAAGGTTCTTTTTCTGAAATTAATATGGAAAAAACATATGCAGAGAAAAAAACTTCTGAATTATTTAATAAGAAAATTTTTGGATTTTTGATGATTTTGTTAGGTGTTGGGATATATTTTGCTTATGTTTATGCATTTTTTTATTTTTTTGTTGTGCTTGCAATTGTTTTTTTGATTTATGGTTTTGTTAAAATAATTGAAGGTGAAAATTATAAAAAATGGGCGAGTGGGGCTTCTGGTGAAAAAATTGTTAGTTTGAAGTTAAAAGGTTTGCCTGATTCTTATTTTCTTATTGAAGATATTTGTTTGACTAATTATGGAAATATAAATCATATTGTTGTTGGTCCAACAGGAATTTTTGTAGTGGAGACAAAAAATCACAAAGGCAAAATAGAATTTAATGGAAGTGATTGGATACAACATTCAGGTCGGTTTAAAAATAAAATGAAAGATCCTGGGAAGCAGGTTATTTTTAGTACTTTTGATTTAAAGAAATTTTTAATTGAAGCAAATTTAATAAATCCTAATTTTTGGATTTATCCTTTAATTGTTTTTTCAAATCCTGAAACTAAATTTAATATAAATAATTTAAAAATTGCTAAAGTTTTTAATCCTGTAAATGCAGTTAAATTTATTCTAAGTCAGGAAAAAGTTTTAGATGAAAACGAAGTTGAAAAAATTGTTAATATTTTGAAAAGATTTGTGAGAACAAATTAAAAAAAGTGGAGAGCCAAAAACCGAAATTCTAAGCTCTCCGAAT
>CAYVGH010000092.1:0-2249 GCA_964451185.1 Candidatus Woesearchaeota archaeon
GCAAATGTTAAAAAACAAAGGTAATAATAGTAAAGTTTTTAGGTTTTTCATGATAGTATTAATAAAATAGACTTTAAAAATGTTTCTATTTTAAAGTGATAAGATTTGATAATTTTAAATTTAAAAAAATAAAGAAAAGTTCAGAGATTTTTTCTCTGAGCTTTTTGAAAATTAAAAACTTTACTTTTTACCCTCATGATTTATGATGGGTAATAGCGAACTTATTTCTCTAACCTAACCACCCATGAATTTCAACATCGTCTCTAAACCAACCTCCATCATGAAAAACTCTTCCACTAGCTGGAATAACATAAGTGCCACAACCAAATATCTTTTTAAATATTTTTGACTCTACAGGATCATCTGGAAACTTTATATCAACTGTATCTCCTACTTGCAAACTTGTTCCTCTTGTTGCTGTTTGTAATCCACTAACACTGCTTTCTGGAATTATTATAATATCTGCTTCCTCACCTTTTGGAGGAAGATACAAAATTTTATCTGTTAAATCAATTTGGGGATGTGTATTAATATAATTTTTTAATTTATTGCTTTGTTCTTTTTCATATTCTGAAGGAACATATTCTCCATTTACATATTCCCCCCAATTTTTCTTTTGCTCTTCAAAAAATTGTTCAGAATAAAACTTCCCATTTGCAAAAATATAGTTCTTTTCTTCGATAGCTTCTATTGAAAATTTCTCTTTAGTAAAGGTTAGTTCTTCAGATTTTTCTGTAGGGAAAGTCTCTGGTGTTAAATCCACATTAGAAGTTTCAGTAGATGGTGTAAATTTTACTCTTGCTGGTCCAATAAAAGGTTTTGTTATTTCAACTTTAAAATCTCCTTTATTAGTTTTAACAATAGCATCTTCCTCAACTTCTGTTATTTTTCCCTCTGATGTTGTAAATTTAATAATTCCAGTTTTTGAATTAGCATTATCAAATATAAAATCAGTTCCTGTTACAGCTTGTTTTTCCTTCAAAGCATTTCCAGTAGGATTAAACAAATCAGAAAACCAACTTGCAGAAACCAATGACATTGCAAGAACAGCACTAATTAAAAACACCGTAAACATTAAATTTTTATTTTTCATTTTTTTACCTCCTTCTATACTCTATAAAATTCCTATTAAATAGGAATAATTGAAAATCAATGATTCTCACTCTGATTTTATAATAAAACCACATTTATAAATTTAATTATAGTATATTTTTTTAATATCTCTTATTATGAAAATCTTTAACTTTGTTCTTCTAAAGTTTTTTTAAAAGCTCTTTTTGAAATTCTTAATTTTCCTTTGCTCTTTTTCAAAACTTCTTCTAAAAGCTTGATATGTTTTTCTTTTTCTCTTTCATATCCTTTTTTATTTGTTTTTAAATTATTAATCATACTTGCAACATGTCCTCCTCCTAAAAATTGAGGTGTTAAAATATAATCTGCTCCTTTTTTGTAAAGTTCAAGAGCTTCATTAATCTCATTTGCTCTTGCAATTATTATTACATCCGGATTAACAAGTCTAATTGATTCTATTAACAATGAATTTTCTTCAAAATCAGGAATAGTTGAAATTGCTAAATCAATTTTATCTAAATGTAATTCTTCTAATAATTCAGGATCATCTATGTCTCCATATAAACACGGAACCCTAAATTTATTTAAGTTTACAATAGTATCTGGATTAAAATCAATAACTAAATAAGGTTTTTTAAGCTTTGTTAAAGATTTCAAAACTTCAAATCCTGTTCGATTATATCCAAACAAAACTGAAGTATAAGATTTTTTAAAATTTTTTCTGTTTTTTTTAATTTTTTTCTTTTCAAAAATAGAAATTATTTTAAACATTTTTTTATAAATTTTTCTTGAATATAAACTTAAATAAGTTGAGCAAAGAATTGTAATTATTAAAGTTAAAGTTAAAGTATATAAAATTTCAACAGAGAGATGTCCTAAAGAAACCCCCAACATTAAAATTATTAAAGAGAATTCAGAAATTTGTGCAAGAGAAATCCCAACTAAAAAATTTGTTTTTTTTGTATAATTAAATAATGCCATAAAGCCCATTAAAATTATTGGTTTGAGAATTAAAGCAATACATGATAAAATTAAAGCATTAAAAATAACATCTTTTATGCTCGGTAAATTAATATTTAATCCTAAAATTATAAAGAAAATTATTAAAAAGAAATCTCTAATTGGTTTTATTTTAGAACTAATTTCAGTGCTATAAGGGGAAACAGATAAAATAATTC
>CAYVGH010000093.1:0-2143 GCA_964451185.1 Candidatus Woesearchaeota archaeon
CTTCTCCTAAAACAATTAAATTTTTTTCTGCTTTTTTCATTTTATCTATTGTGTAAGCAATATCTCTTAGAGGATAAAGTCCTGTTCCATCATTTCGAGTTAAAACTAAAACAGGTGATTTCATTTTATTTTCAACAGAAGTTCCTTTCAAATCTAAAACAAGCCGGTCATTTTCGTCTTTAAAAAGTTTTCCTGTTTTTTGCAAATCTTCTAAAATTAATTTTGATTTATTAATATAAGTTGATTCATAATCAAAAAAATCATATTTAATATTTAAATCAGATAAAATTTTTATTTGACCTTTCAAACATATTGATGTAACTTTATTAAATTTTTTAGTTACTTCCTTATCTCCTTGTTCAAACTTGTAAAGTAAATCAAAAACCTTTTTTTCTAATTTTTTTGATTTTTTAACTTTATTAGAAATTTCAACATATTTTTTAAGCATTGTTTTAAATTTTAAGTTTTCAGCTTTTGCTAAAACCAGCATTGCTATTTGTTTTGAAACATTATTAACCAAATAATGAACTTCTGTATTAAAATTTAAAAATTTAAAAATCCTTACTATGCTATCTCCAATAATTGCATTTTTTGCTCTTCCAACATGAGGAGAAGCATTTGGATTTATGCTTGTGTGTTCAATTAATACTTTTGTATTTTTTCCAATGTCAAAACTCCCATATTTATCTTTTTGTTTTAAAACTTTGTTAATTAAATTCAAAGCCATTGTTTTTTTATTAATAAAAAAATTAATATAAGGTCCAGAAGTTTGAATATCTTCAAATTCTTTTTGATTTCCAATATTTTGTCTTAGTTTTAAAGCGATTTCTTCAGGACTTAGTTTGAATTTAGGTATAAGAAAAAAACATGGGAATGCAAAATCACCCATTTCAATTGATGGAGGAACTTCAATAAAATTTTCAATTTCTTGTTCTGATAATTTTATTTTCTCTTTTTTTAGTGCTTTTTGCAATAATTCTGATATTGTTTTTAGCATAAAGTTTATAATAAGTGTTGGTTTTTATATCTTATGGCAAAAATAAATAAAACAAATCTTGAAAAAGCTCTTGAAAACAAAGAAACACCGCAACCAAAGATGTCTAAAGAAATGGAAATTGGTTTTCATCAAGGTGCCTTAATCACTTTAGCCAGGGAAAGAAATGAATTATTTAAAATGATTCAGAATGTTGAAGTGGTTATGCAAAAAGCACACGTGAAAAGACTTGAAGAGCTTGGAGTAAAGATTCAAACTGGAAAACCAGAAGAAAAGAAATAAGAATATTTATAAGTAGAATTCTATTTTAAAAAGATTTATATATCTTAAAAACCGCCCGTATGTATGAAAATAGATGAAGATCTAGCAGAAATTCTTGGAATGCATATTGGAGATGGTTGTATAAGTGTAACTAAAAGATATTCAGAATATTATCTTGGAGGAGATTTAAAAGAAGAAAAAGAATATCATGATGAATGGGTTAAACCATTATTTAATAAAAAAATAATGATCCCTTTCTTTAATAAAGAAGTTAATTATAAAGAACATCCAAAAGTAGGAATTTATGGGTTTCATATATTTAATAAAGAAGTTGTTAAATTTTTTGAAAAGTTGGGGGTTCCTGCTGGCAAAAAAACAAATATAAAAGCACCTTTACAAATTATAAATAATCAAAAACTTCATAAAAGATTTATCAGGGGACTTTTTGATACAGATGGAAATATTTATTTTGATAAAAATCGATCTGCAAAAAATCCAATTAATAATGTTCCAAATATAAAATTAGATAATATCTCAAAACCTTTAATTGACCAAGTTCATAAAATGATTTCAAACCTTGGTTTACATCCAAGACTAAAAAAACCTTATCAAGGAAAAGGAAATAGGCATAAAATCCATTCCATTTTAATATATAGAAAAGGGGATATAAAATATTTCATAGAAGAAATAGGTTTTAAAAATTCAAAGCACCACACAAGATGGTTGGTTTATAAAAAACAAGGATTTCTCCAACCAAGAACAACTTTAGAAGAAAGAAAGAAAATATTGTCAAGTAAAAAGATTTATAAGTTATCTTAAAGAAATATATCTATGCGGGGGTGCTGGAGTGGTCAAACAGGCAGCCCTTAAGAGGCTGTAGCTTAGTGC
>CAYVGH010000094.1:0-2069 GCA_964451185.1 Candidatus Woesearchaeota archaeon
TCCAAAAGATGTGGCCAAGTTTCATTATCATCTAAATATAAGCATTCAGAAGTACTTCCTCCAATAATCAAAATTCTATATTCATCATAATGATTTTTAATTTTTTCTCCTCTATATCCCATAGAATTAATTTTGAAATGTGATTCTCCGCTAATTCCACTAAATATATTTGAGTCTGGATGAAAAACATATTCTAAATTTGGAGACCACACATAAGAATAATCTATTTTTGAGACATGTTTATAATTAAGAAATTCAAAAAAGGCTAAACCTATAATTATTGTAATAAAAATAATAAGAAAATATGTCAACACTTTTTTTATTTTAGGTTTCATTCTTTTACTAAACGAAGAGAATTGTGTTTTAAAAGATTGCTATTTTAAAAGATAACTTTTTAAATAAATAATTCTTTTTCCAAATATGAAATTATTAAAATTATTAGGTTTCTTATTTACTTATATAATTTTTACAGTAATATTATTTTTTATAATTAACATAAAATCTTCTATAGGTATTTTTCAAGTTTTTCTAATCACAATTTTCTTATTAGCGGTGGGAGGTATTATTAAAAAATGGTTAAAATAAAACAAATTTTTGATGAATTTATGGAAGGAAGCAAAATGTTTGGAGAATTTATTTCAGCAATAATAAATTTAATCTTGCTTTCTTTTGTGTACTTCATAGGAGTTGGGCTAACATCAATAGTTGCAAAAATCTTCGGAAAAAGATTTATAGATAATAAACCTTCTAAAAAAAGTTATTGGAAAGAATTAAATTTGGCTACTCATCCTTTTGAAGAGTACTATAGGCAATTTTAAAATGAACATTCTTGGAATATCTTGTTATTATCATGATTCTTCTGCAGCATTGCTTAAAGATGGGAAAATAGTTGCAGCCGCACAAGAAGAAAGATTTACAAGAAAAAAGCATGACATTTCATTTCCATTAAAATCAATAGAATATTGTCTTGAAAGTCAAAACTTAACTATTGATGATGTGGACTACATTGCTTTTTATGAAAAACCTTTATTAAAATTTGAAAGAATTCTTTATCAACATTTACAATATTTTCCAAGAAGTTATAAGATTTTTCTTTCAAATATACCTTCTTGGTTCAATGAAAAATTAAGATTAATAAAAACAATTAAAAAAAAGTTGAAATATAAAAAAAATGTTTTATTTGTTGAACATCACATGTCTCACGCAGCTGGATCTTTTTTTCCAAGCCCGTTTAAAAAATCAGCGATAATAACTGTAGATGGGGTCGGAGAATGGACAACGACTTCTTACGGAATCGGGGAAAAAAATAAAATAACTCTTCTAAAAGATATAGGGTTTCCTTCTTCACTTGGTTTATTATATTCTACAATAACTGCTTACTTGGGGTTTAGCGTTAATAATTCAGAATACAAGGTAATGGGTTTAAGCCCCTATGGAGATACAAACAGAAAAACAAATTTTTATTACAACAAACTAAAAAAAGTCATTGAAATAAAAGAGGATGGAAGTTACAAATTAAATATGACTTATTTCACTTATCAATACAAAAATAAAATGCCTTCTAAAAAACTATGTACTCTTTTGGAAGGAGAAATAAGAAATCCAGAAAAGGAAATTACACAAAAACACAAAGATATTGCTGCAGCTCTTCAACTAATTTATGAAGATGTTTTATTTAAAATCGCAAATCATGTTTACAAAGAAACTAAATGTGAAAATTTGGTTATTGCGGGAGGTTCTGCATTGAATAGTGTTGCCAATGGAAAAATACTAAAAAATTCTCCTTTCAAAAATATTTGGTCGCAACCTGATCCAGGAGATGGAGGAACAAGCATAGGTGCAACCCTTTTTGTTTGGAATGCCATCCTAAATAAAAAAAGAAATTATATTTTAGATAATCCCTATTTAGGTACAGAATACTCTAATGAAGAAATAAAGAAATTTTTCAAAGAAAACTCTATTAAATTTTCAGAATTTAAAGATGAAAAAGAACTCACTAAAATAACCTCTAAACTAATCTTTGAAGATAATGTAATTGGATGGTTTCAGGGAAGAATGGAATGGGGGCC
>CAYVGH010000095.1:0-2056 GCA_964451185.1 Candidatus Woesearchaeota archaeon
TTTCATTGTCTCTTTTTTATATAACAAGGATTTAGAAGAATCCAAAGTAAATGCAATTTTCCAAAAATCACACTCATTTTTAAAATCTTTTCTGTATTTTGAAAAACAAGAATCTAAATTAAAAACAATTTCTTTAACTGGTTTTAATTCATTCTTAGGTAAAAAAGAGTTAGGAATCTTAAAAGGTATTAATAAAAAATATGGAATTAATAATAAATTTTTTAGTTTCATAAGATAATAAAAAAGTCAAACTTTAAAAATACTCCCTCAAACTTTTCTGCTCTTTTCTTTCTCTCAATAACTTACTCATTTTTAAAATATCTTCAACATCAAAATTATATTTTATTTTTGTAATTTTCTTCGCACTTTCAATCAATTCTTCCTTAAAACCAAACTCTATTTTTTTCTGCAAAGCTTTTTTAACTGATTCTCTCACAACCCAAACCCCAAGTGAAGCCCAATAAGAAGGAGTTTCTAATCTAATAACTAAAACACAAGCCTGCCTTTTAATTGAATCTAAATGTTTTAAAATAGATAATCTTGTAGCATAATAACCACCAGCAGTATTAAATGCGTATTTTTTTCTTCCTTTGTAATTTTCATAATCTGTTGAAGCTTTTATTTCTTGCGAAGGATTCCAAGAACTTCCTGGAAAATATAATTCAAACAATTCAAAACTCCAGACACTTGGGAACATTAAAATAATATATTGGTTTCCCATAAATTCATCATAAAATAATTCATAATTTTCAATCCATTTATAATCCCTAATTTTTTTTAATAATTGTTTCCCAATTATATCATCTGTTGCAGTAATGCTCCAGCGAGTCGGGACCAATCTTTTATTTTTTTTCAAGCCAATTGCTCCAACACTTAAAATTCTGCTTAAAGAATATTCATCAAAATTATTTTTATATAAAATATTAATTCCTTCAGAAGCTTTAATATCATCATTAATTACTTTATCAACATTTCTATCAATTTTCACATTTCCAGTAATTTTAGCTTTTTCTAAATTCGCTCTCATACCATGGGGTGTTAAAACCTTATCCCTGGCTCTTCCAAATCTCACTCTATTTTTTAATTGAATTTCAACATCAACTGGTTTAGTTGCAACTGCAATTTCTTTGATAATCCCAATAAATTTTTTATTTAATCTTGCATCATTTACTTTTGTTTTAAATCTTGAATTTAACAAACTATTTCTTAAATAAATAATGTGGTTAATTTCAAAATTATTTTCAGCCCAGTATTTTGCATCATCATATACCCATGAATTTTCATCTTTTTCTAAAGGAGAAAGAATACCTACATTAACTTCAGGGTATCTAATTTTTGAACCAATAAAAACAGAAGGTGGTGAAAAAGAATTTATATGAGAAATTTTGCTTAAATCTTTTACTTTGAAATTGGTTTTAGCAATTTTCTTAATTAATTCAAATTTTAAATCACCCATTTGTTAATTTTAATCTTTTTAAATTGACAAGATAAAAATCTCAAAGAGATTCTTTTGTCCTTTACATAATTAACAAGGATTTATAGTTTAAATTAATTTATATGATGTATCTAATTTTAAAACATAACCTTTTCCACAGATTAAATTTTTTTTATTATTGGTTTCATGCAATTTAATAATTCTTCCAAAATAAACATTAGATAATGAATCAGTTAATCTAACTAAAGTGTTATTAGATTCAACCAAAGTTTCTAACCCTGATTTAGTTTCAGGAAAACGTATTTTTCCAGAAAAAAGTATATTCTTTGATTTTTTAGAAAAATACCATGTGCTCTTTAAATTAAATTCCTTTAAATCAAAGTTTCTTCCTCCATTTTCAAAATCCTGTATTTCATAACAACTAGGTAGTCCAATATATTTAGAAAGTGGTTTACAAATAGGTAAAGCTGGTTTGTTATTATCAAATTTTTTTAAATATTTTTTTATTTTACTAAGTGTTACAGGATAAATCATTAATCTTGGTTTTGTCATTAATTACAAGAGTATAACTACTTTAAAAAGGTATCTAAAAATCTGTTTCTAAAAAAGGTTATTCAAAAT
>CAYVGH010000096.1:0-2032 GCA_964451185.1 Candidatus Woesearchaeota archaeon
TGTTTTTATTATTGAAATATGTTAATATAATTCCATAAGTTCCTAAAAAACGGAATTAATAGAAACATTATGCGATTTTTAGAGCTAAAAAACAATTTGAAAGATTTTATAATCTTTTCTAAAAAGGATATTGAAAAAATAGATCAATCTTTTCATAACCAAAGATTAAGCGAATGGCAGGATAAGGGTTATATAAAGATGATTAGACGCGGTTATTATATTTTCTCTGATTTAGAATTAAATGAATCAGTATTGTTTTTAATTGCTAATAAGATTTACTCTCCTTCTTATATTTCTCTAGAAATGGCTTTTTCTTATTATAATTTGATACCTGAGTCCGTTTATGGCATAACTTCCGTTACCTCTCAAAAAACCAATAGTTTTAAGACAAATCTCGGCGAGTTTATATATTCTCATATTAAGCCGGAATTAATGTTTGGCTATAATTTGGTTAAGTGCGGTATTCATAGTTTTAAAATTGCTGAAATAGAGAAAGCCTTACTTGATTATTTTTATTTAAATCCTCAAATTAAAACAAAAGATGATTTTGCGGGTATGCGTTTTAATAAAGAGGCGTTTAAAAATAATTCGGATAGGGAGAAGCTATTAAGTTATTTGAAAATATTTAACAACAAGAGTTTAAAAAAGAGGTTGGAAAAATTTTTAAAACACATTGATTATGTTTAGTTTAGAGCAAATAGAACAATATTATCCTGAAAATTTGCGCATTTTCAAAAAAAATATTTTGCGAGAATATTTGCAGTATAAAATTTTGGAAATTATTTTTAATTCCAAATTAAGCGATAAATTATCTTTCCTGGGTGGCACAGCTTTGCGCATTGTTTATGATAATCATCGTTTTTCAGAAGACTTAGATTTTGATAATTTTGGATTAACTAAAAAAGAATTTATTTTTTTAGCGGAAGAAATTAAAAATAAACTCCAAAAAGAAGGTTATTTACCTGAAGTTCGTAATGTTTTTAAGGATGCTTATCGTTGCTATATTAAAATTCCTCATATATTATTTGAGAATAAAATATCTAATTTATTAGAAGAAAAAATTATGATTCAAGTTGACACAGCTTCTCATAATTTTGATTATAAGCCAGATAAAAAGATTTTGAATAAATTTGAAATTTTTACTCAAATTTTTATCACTCCTTTAGATATCTTATTATCTCAAAAAATTTATGCTGTTCTGAATCGTAAAAGGCCAAAGGGCAGGGATTTTTTTGATATAGTGTTTTTATTGTCAAAAATAAAACCAAATTATGATTATTTATCTGAAAAAGTTTTTGTTAAAAACGATAATGATTTGAAAAAAAAATTGTTTTTATATACTCGGAAGTTTGATTTTGATGCTTTGGCAAAAGACGTTAAGCCATTTTTATTTAATCCATCGGATAGTAAAAGGGTAAAAATGTTTAGAGAATATTTTGGGCAGGTTTTTAAATGAGAATCTTTTTTAGGAGCTCGGCTTCTCAAAAACCGTTTTCTCAATTCAAAAGTTTAGACACTCGGCTTCTCGAAGTTTAGACACTCGGTGTCTCAACTGCTTCAGAATTCTGAATATTGTTTTGTCCACAAGTGGACACTTGAAAATATTTTTAATCGGATGTTTTTTTGTATTCTTACCAAAAGTTATCCACAATATTCATCTTGACATGTATAATTTAGTATATACAATTATTATATGAAGATTTTAGAGAAAGCGGTCAAATTTGAATGGGATAATGCTAATAGAAATAAAAATGTTATAAAACATGACGTAATAGATGAAGAATGCGAAGAAGTCTTCTTTGATGGTAATAAAAAATTATTAAAAGATATCCAGCATTCAAATAAAGAATCTCGATATATTCTTATTGGACAAACTAAACTACAGAGACTCTTATTTATAGTTTTTACTATAAGAAAAAATAAAATTCGCGTTATTTCAGCGCGCGATATTAACAAAAAAGAAAAACAATTATATGAAGCAACTTAAAATCCCAAAATTTAAAAGTGAAAATGAGGAACGAAAATTTTGGTC
>CAYVGH010000097.1:0-1984 GCA_964451185.1 Candidatus Woesearchaeota archaeon
TTGCCCATTCGTCTATCTCTTTTCCTGCAAAATCTGGAATCCATTCAACATAATCTCCTTGTTGAACATTTGTGAATAATCCAATAGTATAATTTACATTATTTTTTACTTTTGTTTTTTTATCAAAATCATTCCAAACTTCTCTTGTTTCATAATGATTTCCAAGAACAATACAATTATTTATTATTGTTCCATTAGTTAAAATTTCATCATTACAAGTATAATCATCTTGTAAATATTGTTCTGTTGTTTTATATTTCCAATCAAATTCTCTATTGATTTCTGTTTCATCTCCTTCATCATAGTTCTTTTTATTATAAGTTTTAATATCACGATAGAATAAATCTGCCCAATCTTTCTTTCCAGACACTTCAAATTCTGCAACTTGTTGATAACCTAAACCCACTTTATTATTTATAGGAGTTGTTAATTGTGCTTCTGCAATATCTCCAATAGGAATTAACAAGAAAGTATCTTTTATTGTTACTGTTTGAGTATCTTCGTCGTATGATTTTGCTACTGCACTTATAGATCCTAAACTAAATAAAAGAACTGCAAACATAAAAACAAATAAGAATTTTTTATTAAGCATATACTTGTGCTAAACCACTTGTTAGATCTGCATCCTCCTGTTTATTTCTTGTAAACATTACAAGACTAATTAAGAATAGCCATGCTAGGACAATCCATTTCATATTCATTAATACAAAAGAAAGTATTGGAAATTGTGCAGCAACAGTTGGAAAATTAACTGCAAACAATTCAAATATATCCTTGAAAACTAAAGACATCAATATTGCAAATCCCCAAGTGATTAAAGATAAAAATGCAAATACTATGTTTGCACCTGTCTTAAATGCAAGTATTAATGAAGTAATCATAAAAGCAATTACAATTAAAGGAATCATATAATCTATTGAAGCATAAGCATTAGTTAGTTGAGTAATGGTTTCGTTTATTTGAACTTCCCCAGGAGTTCCTACTGCTGCAACTTGAATAGCATCTGCAAACCCTCCCCAAATAGAAAAAGCAATGAAAATTGTGATTCCCATTACAAGTAAAACTGCACCCAAAGTTATTGGATCATAGAGAGAACCTTTTTTATTTTTAGATAAATTGAATTTCATTTTCTTTTATTCCTCTCTTTTTAAATAGATTAAGATTTAAATATTCTTTGTCCTCTACAACATTATTCTCTCTGGGATCAAAAACAATTAAAAAAACAGGATGCTTTAATTCACAGCATAATTTAGTATTAAAAGTTAAAGATTTGTCTAACTTTTCAACATCTAAAAAATCTTTATTTGAAATTAAATTTTCTAATAAACTTGCTGCAATCTTTGATGAAATTGGTAATCCTTTTGGAATTGGATAACCTGTTTTTTTTAATGATTTTTTGTTTATTATTTCATTTAATTTGATTAAAAGATTCTTGAGGTTTGGATGAATCCAAACTCTCTCTGGTCTTTCATCCATTATTTTTTCCTTTTTACTCGGGTTTGGGCTTCGTCTTGGGTATATCCTTTCTTCATTAAACTTGTTATATGGGCTTCATCTGTTGCTTTAAGCAAAAGGAAAGCAACTTGTCCTAGGATGAATGGAATCCAAACAATATTTGAAACAATCCATAATGAATGTAATGCTGTGCCTATTGAAGGAATTGTTGTGATAAATAAACTAAAGATTTTCCAACCTACAAAGAAGAATATATTAAATAATAAATATGCTATGTTCAAAAATCCAAAGTTCCATCCAAAGTTATCCACCATTACCATTCCCCTTATTGTTAAAACTATTAAAGTTAAAAGAATGATCAATGCAGCGATAAGCAAAAGTGATTTTTCTTGTGTTAATTCTTCTCCAGATGGAGTTATTTCAAAGTATGTTGCGAATGATGTATCTGTACCATCTGAATCTCCATGTCCTTTAACATCATATCTCCCAATAAAATTTGTATCACAAAATTCATAACGCCATTCTCCAT
>CAYVGH010000098.1:0-1968 GCA_964451185.1 Candidatus Woesearchaeota archaeon
GAAAAAAATTTAATTGTTTTAGGAGAAGACCAAAAATTATATTTTGAACAATTAAAAGAAACACTAAAACTTTTAGCATTTAGAGCTCCAGAGGTAATTCATTATTCTTTTATTTTATTAAAAGAAAAAAATAAATTAAAAAAAATGTCAACTCGTAAAGGAGAAGTTGTTTTGCTTGAGGATTTTTTAAAACAAGCAATTAATAATGCTAAAAAAGAAATTAAAAAAAGATGCACAAAAGGAGATTCAAAAAAAGTGGGAATTGGGGCTGTTAAATATGCAATTTTGAAAAATAATCCAAACAGGATAATTAATTTTAATTTAAAAGAAGCTCTGAATTTTGAAGGAGACACTGGCCCATATATCCAGTATTCTTATGCTCGGGCTTCAAGCATTTTAAGAAAGATAAACAAAAAATCTAAAAAATTTGCTATTAATGATTTACATAAAATAGAAATAGAATTAATTAAAAAACTTTCGCAATTTAAAGAAGTTTTTTTAAAAGCTTATGAAACTTTAAATCCGTCCCTGATTGCTCATTATTCTTATGAATTAGCACAGATTTTTAATGAATTTTATCACTCTTGTCCTGTTATTCAAGAAAAAGAAACCCAGGATTTTAGAATAAAATTAATTCAGGTTTTTAGACAAGTTTTAAAGAATTCTTTGAGTTTATTAGGGATAGAAACTTTAGAAGAAATGTGAAAGTTTTTAGCTAAAATTTCTTCACCAAAACATATATAAATTAAAATATATTATAGAGTATATAAAAGAGTTGAAAGCAAAAACAGGAAATTTTTGTATTCAATCGTCTTCCAATTTTTGGAAGCTAAAATACAATTGAAAGGAGGTGAAAATGGCAAAAAATAAAAGAGCTAAAAAAACTAAAACAGGAATTGTTGGAAGATTACTTGGATTCCTTGCTTGGTTA
The DNA here is from genome assembly GCA_964451185.1 of Candidatus Woesearchaeota archaeon. GTDB lineage: Archaea > Nanobdellota > Nanobdellia > Pacearchaeales > GW2011-AR1 > CAYVGH01. The sequence goes on from CAYVGH010000098.1 coordinate 932, forward strand.
ACAGGTGTAATTGTTTCATTAGCAGTTGGTTTTGGAATGATTGGGGATGGAAAAATACCTTTATTAGCAATACCTTTTATTCCTAATGGAATTATTGTATTCTTTGGTTGGGTAGTTGTAATTACAGTGTTATTAGGAGTAATTTTAGCAATAATAAAACAATTTGAATAAATCCTTTATTTTTTATTTTTATTAATTTTTTAAAGTCTTTTTCTTATATTCTTTAATGGATATTAAAAAACTTAAACTTAAGAATAAGTTCTTCTTAGCTCCAATGCAAGAAGTTAATGATATTGCTTTTAGACTTTTATGCAAAAAAGCAGGTGCTAGTTTAACTTGGACAGGATTAACAAACCCTTTAACAAAACAAAAATTAATTCTTAAAGATAAACCTGCTTTACAATTGTTTTGTAAAGATACCAAAGGAATAAAATCTTTTATGAAAAAATATGATAAAAAAGTTTCTCTTTGGGATTTTAATTTAGGATGTTCTGCAACAAATGCAAAAAAGAATAAGTTTGGAAGTTATTTAATAGATTTAAAAAAGATTGAAGAAATTTTAAAAGAAATTAGAAAGTCAACTAAAAAACCTTTTACAATTAAAATTAGAAAATCTAAAATTTCTTTTGAGCTTTTAAAACTTGCAGAAAAATACTGTGATGCAATTTGTATTCATCCTAGAACACAAAAACAAGGATACTCTGGAAAGCCTGATTTAAAGTTTGCAGAAAAAATAAAACAAAAATCAAAAATTCCTATTATTTATTCTGGAAATGTAAATGAGAAAAATGCAAAAGATTTGTTAAAGAAGTTTGATTATGTTATGATTGGAAGGGAAGCTATTGGAAGACCTGAAATTTTTTCCAGATTAACCCGTGGTCGCCCGGCATACACCATGGAGGTGCGAGAACCCCAAAGAGGTGCGAGAACCTCTACAAGGCCTCTTCGAGGCCCCAAATTGCAGAGTGTTGGGGCAAAATATAATAAAACTTTTAAAAATTATTTAAAATTTGCAAAAAAGTATAAATTTCTATTTA
>CAYVGH010000099.1:0-1957 GCA_964451185.1 Candidatus Woesearchaeota archaeon
TATTTACAAACCTTGTTCCTGTTCCTTCTTTAACAACATATAGCCCTCAAATTTATGGATTATTAGTAATTTTAGGAATAATTATTGGTGCATTTATAAAAATTACAGGAAAAGAGTCTCAAACATTCCTCTTAGCAGGAACAGTTATAGTTATTGTAAGTAAATTTGGAATGGATAGTGTTCGGGGTTCTTTAATTGGAATAGGAATTGGAAATATTGTTTGTTCTATTTTTGCTGCCTTGGTTGTGTTATTTGTTCCAGCAACAATACTTGTTGCATTAAAAGCTTTATTTTCAGTTGCAAAAGTTTAATTAGATTATATAAATAACCATTTAGAAATCTTTTTTGTCAAAGTTTATCTATGTTTATTATTTTATTGCTAGACATATCTAACCTAGGGCAAGCAGTATTTATCCAGGATTTCAAACCAAAATTTTCAAATTCATTAGTATTTATATTATTAGATATAAAAAAATAAAGTTTTTTATTTGGGATTTTTAATTTTAATGCTTTTTTCAATCTTTGCTGACCTGGCTTTGTTGATATTAAAACTCCAATTTCCTCAGAATTAAGAAAATTAACATAAGATGCTTTTTTTCTTTTTTCAAAAATTTCAATTTCTTCTTTAGAAATTTTTATTAATTTTTCATATTCTAAAAGATAAACAGGTTTTTTTGATTCAAAAGCCAAAGAAATTGCATGAAATTTCCCAGAACTTATTAATAATATAGCTTGTGTTTGTTTTGAAAAATTTATTTTACTGCATCCCAAAATCTGAGTTATTATTAAAATTTTGTGTTTTTTAGATAGAACTTTTTTTACTTGCTCTGCTATTTCTTTAAATTGAATAGAATAAGCTATTGCTATATTCTTTGGAAGTTTTTTTGAAAAAGATTTTATTTTTTCTTTGTTTATTTTTCTTTTTAATTTGACTGGGATGAATAATGTTTTCATTTGAAAGAAAGAATCTATTATTTAAAATTTATCCTTTTTATTAGGTAAATCTATTTCTTTATGAATTTTAGCAAAAGAAGGTGTAGCAATAACAATATTATCATGCCCTGCAATACTTCCTTCAAGAGCATCAACTGTTTTTTTAATTTTTGATACAGCTCTTTTTAATTCAATTGGGTCTTTTTGTTTTAAAACTCTAAAATCCACAATTACAATTGTATAGCCTTCTCTCAAAGCATTTAAGATTTTATTAACATCTTCATAATTTTTCAAAACAAAAAGTTTTACAAGAATTTTATTTTTCTTTTCATTCTCTTGATCTAAATCAATTTCAAGGTATTCATCTTCGGGTTCATTCATTGATTTTGAAAAACTTTGCCTTAATTTTTTAAACACCATATTAAATTATGCTTGTTGAGATTTATAAAGATTTCGGGTGTGAGGTATATATTATTTTTCAATTATGTCTCTTTTTAATTCTTCTAATTTTTCAGAAAAAGTATTTTCTTGTTTCTCAAAAGTTTTAATTCTTAATTCTAAGAGTTTTTCTTTATCTAAAAGTTCTTTTTCTGTTTTTGATTTCTCTGTTTTAATCATTAACTGTCCAATTATCTTAAAAACTTCATCTCCTGAATTTTTTAACTCTTTTAAAGCAGATTGTGTTTCTGTTAATTCTAATTGAAATGCTTGCTTTTGCAAAAGTAAATTTTGAAAATTTTGCTCTAAAAACTGCATTTCTTGTATTTTTTTATTTTTATCTTCTTTGTTTTTTTCTATCATTATTTCATTCCTATTCTTGTTTTTTAATAATATCTTGCGAAAATCACACAGCTTTTATCTTTTTAACTTTTGTTCTTGATTTAAAAAAAATCTTGCCCCCACAATTTGGGCAAACAAATCTTTTGTCAAGGTCTTTTTTCTTTATTTTTTTTCCACAATTAAAACATTTATATGTTACCATTGAAAACAACCTAAGCGGTTTTTTTCGATTTTCCCTTCCTTT
>CAYVGH010000100.1:0-897 GCA_964451185.1 Candidatus Woesearchaeota archaeon
ATAATGGAATTTTAATGAAAATTGTTAAGGAATCTAGATTAAAAAAAAGTATTAATTGTAAAAAAACGCTTTTAAGTTACCGCGAAAATTATGATGAAGGAGGATATGATTTATATAATTTAATAGAAAAAAAAGAAAATTGGCTTATAAACAAAAAAATATTAGATTTAGGTTATGGTGTTGGTAAGAAAGCAGAACTTTATGAAAAAAATAATGCTAAAGAAGTTATTGGAATTGATTTATCAAAAAGAGAAATTAAAGTTGCTAAAAAATTTGAAAAACAAAATCTTAAATATTTAAATATTTCTTCATCAGAATTAGTAAAAACTCATTCAAATTATTTTGATACAATTGTTTCGTTTACTGTTTTTGAACATATAGAAAAAGATTTATTATTAAATGTTCTTATCGATTGTTATAATCTATTAAAAAATAATGGTATTTTATTAATTATTTATAATCATTATTTAGATAGATTTGGTTCATATTTAGTCGATTTTATTTATTTTTCTCATCCAACTTTGATATTTAAAGAGGATTTTGTTTTTGATTATTGTAATAAAAAATTAAGAAAATTTCATAAAAATAGAGAATTAGAATATTTTCCTGAAAATTATACTTTTTCCGATAATCACAATTCAGATTGTTATATGGCTTTAAATAAACTAAAAACAAAAGAATTTATTGAAGTTATAAAAAAATCCAAATTTAATAATTTTAAATATATCCCGTATTCTCAAACAACAATTATGAAAATTATGAATAAGTTATTTCCAAAAGCAGAAATTTTTAAAGGTTCTTATTTATATTCACTTATTAAGGAATTAACTTGAAACTTTTACTGTTAGCACCTGATATAATAAAAAATCATAATTATTATTATTTAAATTGGTTTTC
>CAYVGH010000100.1:907-1941 GCA_964451185.1 Candidatus Woesearchaeota archaeon
AGAATCAAATTTTGATTTAGAAAAATTAAATGAATTATTTTATCAAAAAGTACTTGAGAATAATCCTGATATTATTTTTTATGTAATTCATAGAAATGAAATATTTCCAGAAACATTATTAAAAATAAAAGAAAAACTACCAAAAACTAATATAATAATTTGGATTTCTGACGATGATTGGCGACACATAAACCATTCAAGACTTTTGGTTTTATATGCTGATTATTTTGTGACTACTTATTTAAATAAAAGTAAGAGATATCAACGTTATGGTCATAAAAATGCTATTTTAACACAATGGGCCTGTAATCCTGATGAATTTTATCCAATGAATGTGAAGAAAAAATATGATGTTTCCTTAATTGGGTCAGCGTATCATCCACGTATAGAATGGATACAATATTTACTTGATAATGGTATAAATGTTAAAGTTTTCGGAAAAGGTTGGGACAAATATCCGGAATTAAAACATATTTATGGTGGATTTTTAAATGGGAAAGATTTTGTAAAAACTATTAATGAAACGAAGATAAATTTAAATTTTGGTTGGGGTTCTATAAATGATGGAACTTTGCAAATAAAAGGACGCACTTTTGAATTTGGTGCTTGTAATTCTTTTCAAATTACTAATTACAACCCTGTTTTAAATAATTATTTTACGGAAAATAAGGATATTGTCTATTTTAGAAATAATGAAGATTTGCTTGAAAAAATAAAATATTATCTTAATAATGAAAAAGAAAGGGAAAGAATTGCTCAAAACTGTTATGAAAATGTTATTAAAAATCACACTTGGGAAAAAAGATTTAATGATATTTTTAAGCAGATTGAAATAAAAAAATCTTGTTTTAATCTAAATAAAGATAAGAATTACAAAGTTGATATTTTAATGATCGGGAATAGAAATAATTTTAAAAAAGAAACATTAAAATCTATTGAAGATCAATTTAATATAAAAGAAAAAAAAATGATTTATTTTAATGAGATAGATAAGAATAATTTAAAAAATTTATTAAAAGCAGACTTAGTAACCT
>CAYVGH010000101.1:0-1931 GCA_964451185.1 Candidatus Woesearchaeota archaeon
GAGGGACACAAAAGATATATTTTTGTATTTGGAAAAATTTTTAACATTTTAAGCACTTAACAATGAATCTTTAATTGTTAAATAAGGTTTCTTTACAAGATAATAAAGACGTTTTAATGTATTGTTTTGGTTATTACATTTTTGATTCGCAAGGATTTTAAGTTTAATTAATAAAGACTCAGTCATCCCATTAGGTATAAAAATTGGTCTGTCATGAGTATATTTTGAAAAATCTTTTGTAGTTACTTTTCCATACTTGTTAGCGCAATTATGAAATATTGAACCAGGAAAAGGGGTGGCATATTGGAACCAGTTATAATAAACATCTTTGTTTTTATGTCGCGGATGTGATTTTGGAGGATTAATTTCTTTTGCAAAGTTTATACTATCTAAGACTGTTCTTTTAGTTTCCCCTATATTTCCAATCATAAATAAACATTCTGGTGCAAGACCAGCTTTTTTTGCTAAATAAGCACCTTTTCTTGCCATTTTTATGTTGTGACTTTTATTTATTTTTTTTAGAATTTCATCATTTCCTGATTCCACACCAAATGCTATTATAGAAAACCCTACTTCTTTCATTCGTTTAAAAACTTCAAAATCAGCAGCATTTACATTTGTTAAACAAGCCATATTTAATTTAAAACCTAAAGTTTCAATTTTATCACAAAATTCTAAAACCCTTTTTTTATTTAATGCAAAACTATCGTCCATTATTCTCAAATTTTTTAAATTGTAATTTTCAATTAAATATTTAATGTGTGCCATTATATAATCTAGAGAATGATACCTTACTTTTCTTTTATAAAGTTGGGGGGAAGCACAAAATAAACAATTGTAAGGACATCCCCTCCCAGTCATTATACTTATAGCTTTTTCCCCTGTAATAAATCTATCAGTATATTTTTCCATTTCTATAGCCTCATAATCTGGAAATGGAATTTCATCTAGGTTTTCAATAAATTTTTCTGTTTTAATAATTCCTTTAAAATTTTTGTATTTATCAAAATTTTGACAAATATCTAATAATGTTTTCTCTCCTTCTCCAACAATGCAGATGTCTCCATATTTTAACCCATCTTCAGGATAAAAAGTAAAATGGACTCCCCCATAAATTAGGGTAATATTCTTGTCAATATTTTTAATTATTTTACCCAATTCTAACGCATTTTGAACTTGGACACTAAAACCTCCAATACCAATAATCTCTGGTTTAAATCTATTTATTACTATTTCTAATTCCTTTTTTTCCAAAGGCTTTATATTATAATCTATTATTTTAGTTTTGATATCAAATTTTTTAAGATATGAACTAAGATACATGAAGCCAAGAGGCATCCAAGGTTTTCCTTTGCCGGGAAATTTAGGATTTATAAATAATACTTTCATTTTTATAAAGATTTACTTAATTTGTATGAGATATTCATTCGCTTGGGTTTTTTAAATATTTTCATTCTTTTTAGTTTATTTACAAAATTTGGTTGAATCTTAATTTTAATTAAATTTTTTATTTTTTTAAGACTTTTATATACTTTTTTCCCCATTTCTCCAAAGACAATTCTTTAATTGTTTTCATTGAGTTTTTAATTATTCTTTCTTTTAATGGTTTGTTCTTCAAGATATTCAAAATTTTTCTAGCATCTTTTTTCCCAAACTCATCAATAATTAAACCATTTTTTTTGTCTTCAATTATTTCTTGCTCTGCACTTTTACTAGAAACAACCAAACACCCAGAGGCCATTGCTTCAGATACAACTAATGTAGGGGCTCCACCTTCATATCTAGATAAACAAAAGAAAATGTCTGCAGAATTATAATAATAAAAAATAACATTTCTTTTAATAAGAGGGATATATTTTATGAACTCTTTATTTATATAATCTTTCACTTTCTGATAATCAGGGCCCGCCACTATTAATCTATATTTTTTA
>CAYVGH010000102.1:0-1928 GCA_964451185.1 Candidatus Woesearchaeota archaeon
CCCGTTTGGACCATTACTATATTTTCCAATTACTTTTATATCTGCAATAGGTTTCTTTGAAGCAGAAGGGAGCAAAACAAAACACAAATCAATAGAAGCTGTAAATTCAGAACCAAAATTAATTAAGTCGTTCTTAAAACTCTTAGAAATTTTTGGAATAGCAAAAGAAAATTTAACATATAGAATCACATTTAATAAAAAAATTCCCAGATTAATAAAAAAATCTAAAATAATAATTGAAAAAGAAGCTGAAAAAGTATGGAGAAAGGAAGTACAAATCCCAAAAAATAAAAAAATAAAATTCAGCCACCTAGGAAAAGCTGAAGGAAAACCCAAAGGTGAAATAATAAAATATGGTTCCTTAACCTTAAATTATAATAGTGTTCTATTCAGAAGTTTTTTATTTGAACTAATTAAAGAGTGTAAAAAGAATATTCAAACACAAAAAGAAGCAATTGCATATTTAAGAGGATATTTAGCTGGGGAAGCATATGTTGGAAAAAAAGATTATCAAATACAAATAGCAAGTAATGATGAAAATGAATTAGATTTTCTAAAAAAGTTACTAGAAAAAATAGAAGTGAAAAATTCATTTTCAAAGAAAACATCTACTTGCCCAAAAAGATTATTAATAAGCCATCTCAAAAGCCACATTATTTTAGAAAAAAAGGATATCTTTTTATTCCATTCTTCTAAAGAAAAAGCATTAATAATAAAAATATTGAATTATAAAAATGTTAAAGAAGAAAAAAGAAAAGAACTAGAAAAAAAACTCAAACAAATTAACCAAAAACCAGTCTTTTATTGATTTCGTTACAAAAAGGTTTTAACATAATTTTTTTTATCTTCTCCTTAGAAATAGTCCATTCTTTATGGTCTAATACCCAGCCAAGTTTCACTAAAGCTGTAGTAGAAAGCATTTCCTCTAAATAAATAATTCCTGTTTTTTCTAATTCTCTTCCAGTGGAATAAACCAACGGATCTAATCTTCCATAAATTGTCTGAGCACAAGCACAAACAATTAATCCATTATCAATAACTTGCTTTAATTTTTTTGTCCAACTTAAACGCGCCTCCTTTGTTGCAACATGCCCTAACCCAGTCATTTCCAAAATAATTCCTTTATATTTATTCTTAACATAATAATCCAAAATTCCAGGATCTTGCCCAGGATAAAATTTCAACAAAGCAACTTTTTCTTCAAACTTAGAATCTAAAACCACCTTGCTCTTATTCCTTCTTTTATAATCAGAAATAATTTCTATATTATTAGAATAAATTTTTGCAAAAGGTTTATCATTAACAACTTTGAAAGCATCTCTTCTTGAGGAATGCAACTTAAGAGCATTGCAACCCGGTATTGCAAAACAATAATCATCATTTTCAGAAGCATGTCCAACAATCATAACTTCTGCAATATCTGAAATCGCAGCCAAAGCAGAACATTGTAAATTCAAATTCGCATCTGACGACGCCCTATCAATACTTCTCTGAGCATAAGTTAAAATAACTGGCTTATTAACTTTCCCCAGAAAAAAACTCAATGCAGCAGATGTATAATGCAAGGTATCTGTTCCATGCGTAATAATAATTCCCTGAATATTTGAATCATTTAAATATTCCTCTGCAACTTTTGCAATTTTTTTCCAGTCCTTAAAATCCATATTCTCAGAACCCTTCATAAAAGGAACCTCAACCTTTGCAACATTCACAAGCTCAAACATTTCAGGATAAAACTTAAACAAATTCTCAGGAGAATCAAGCCACTTAACAGCCCCTGTCCGCGAATCATAACGAGAAGCAATTGTCCCGCCTGTAATAATCATAGCAATATTTGGTTTATTAGAATCTTTTTTTTGTTCAATTTCTTCTTTATTAATGTCTTTAAATCTTTTCCTAACTTTAATTTCTAAAACATCTTTTTTATT
>CAYVGH010000103.1:0-1912 GCA_964451185.1 Candidatus Woesearchaeota archaeon
CCTTTTTCTTTATATTCTAAAGGATTCCATCCCAAAGAAGTTGATGAACCGGCAACAACATAAAGCGTTCCCAATACTGACCAACCTAAATGCGATAATATTTTTCCAAATCCTTTCATGGAAGGATGGATTTTTTCATTATAATATTTATCTTCTTCCGAATATTGTATATCGAGAAGATGTCCTAAAAACCCAATCCAAGGGATAGCTTTCCAGCTATTATTTACAATATGTTTTGCACTATTCAAAACTTTTTCTCCTAAATCTTTTCTTTTCATAACTCTTCAACAAATTCTAACTTTAAAAACCTTTCGATTTGTTACTATTATAAAATTAATTCAAAACAATTCTTAATAATTTTTTAAACTCTTTAAAATAAAATCAAAAGATTTATTCAAGATTTTTTCTTTGATTTCTTCTCAGAATTTTTTCCTATAGCTTCTTTAATAGTTTCTTTCACATCTTGTTTAATCTCTTGCTGTTTCTCAACTTCTCTTTTTATTTCACTAACTTTTCTTCCAAGATGTTTTTTAAACAAATAACTTCCAATTACAGAAAATAAATAAAAAGCAATAGTTATTCCAAAAAAAGAAAAAAACATTGTAAAAATTTTTCCTGAGACTGATTGTGGGGTAAAATCTCCATAACCAATTGTTGTTATAGTTACAATTACAAAATAAAGTGAATTTAAATAATTCCATCCTTCTGCTTGATGATATGCATAAGTTCCAAGAATAATAAAACCAATTAATAAAAGAATAATTGAACGTATTTTTTTCTTCATTTTATAAACTTTTTAATAACCTCCATAATCTCCATTCCATTAACTTTTCCTTTAAACTCTTTCATAATCAAACCCATATAAGCATTTGCATTCAAACCAGGTTTAGATTTAATTAATTTCATAATCTTTTCTTCAATATCTCCAATATCAATTTTCTCAATCTTAATTGCATCTTTAAAACTCTCACCTTTAGCAATCTTCATTAAAATATCTTTAACATCTCCTTCTGAAATCTTCTTTTTACTTAAAGCAATTAAAACATCTCCATAAAAATCAGAAATATCAATATTTTTCCCAATTTTAGAAGAAATCTCCTTTGGAAAAAGCAAAATCATCTTAGCAACAAAATTCGGTTTATTATAAATCTCTAACAAACTACCAAACTCCTGAATTTTATTTTCCTTTAAAATCAATTTAATCATTTCTTCATTTAACCCTTTTTCTTTTAATTCGCCTTGAATATCTTTTCTTAATTTAGGCAAATCTTTTTTAATTTCATTAATTAAATTATGAGAAATTTTCAGCAAGGGTAAATCTGTTTCAGGATACATTCTATCTGCTCCAGGCATTGGTCTTAAAAATTCAGTCTCTGCATTATCCAATGCATTTCTAACTTCAGATTTTGTTGGCTTTCCAGATTCAGATAATTTTAATTGTCGTTGAACTTCATTTTCAATAACTTTTGTAAAAGTTTTCATATTTTGAACGCCTTTTATTTCCACACGATTTTCATTTTTAATAGAAACATTAACATCTTGACGAATTGTTCCAAGTCCTCGCTTAACTTTACAGCTTCGTAAAACATCGCCTAAATATAAAGCAACTTCTTTTGCTTGCTCTGCATTTTTAATATCAGGTGCAGTTGCAATTTCAACCAAAGGAATTCCTAATCTATCTAATCTATAAATCACTCTTCCTTTTTCTACTCTAACTTTTCTAGCAGAATCCTCTTCTAAACAAAGTGTGTCAATTCCAACTCTTCCAAAAGAAGTCTCAATATAACCATCTCTTGCAATTAAAACAGTTCTCTGAAAACCAGAAGTATTTGAACCATCAATAACAGTCTTTCTCATAACCTGAGTTATAGGAACCATCTTACAATGTAATAATAAAGAAATATGAGTTGCA
>CAYVGH010000104.1:0-1903 GCA_964451185.1 Candidatus Woesearchaeota archaeon
GAAAACTAATTGGGTTAATTTTCAAATTAATTCAAAAATAAAAAAAATTTGTAAGGGAAAAAAATTAGAGGAATGTGAAAATAAATTGTCAGATCATTTATCAAAGTTACAAAATTCTAACATTATAAATATATTTTTAAATTCCACAGAAAAAGCATGGAGGGAAATTGAAGAAGAATTTTTTAAAAGAATGGATGATTTGATGAAAAATAAATTTGGTAAAAACATTTTTGCATACTTAACTACTTGTGGAATTTGTCCTTATGATCCAGATGAACCCTCTTTTATGTTTTCTTTATTCTATTCTTTGCCAAAAACTTTGCAAACTTGTGCTCATGAAATAATGCATCTTTACTTTCATAAATTTTACTGGAAAAAAATTGAAAAACAAATAGGAAAAGAGAAAACCGCAGATTTAAAAGAAGCATTAACAATTCTTTTGAATTTAGAATTTAAAGATTTGTGGTTTGCTGAAGATCATGGTTATAACTGCCACAAGAAATTAAGAAATTTTATTGTAAAAAAATGGAAAGAAGAAAAAGATTTTGAAAAATTATTAGAAAAATGTGTTGTTTATTTGAAATAATTATTTCTTTATAACTTTCTCAGTTTCTCTGTTTAGTTTGTAATAACAACATTTATAAAATAAAAATCTTTTAATAAAAGAGGTGATAAAAATGATTAATAATAAATTTAAAATTTTTGTGTTTTTGTTTTAGGAATTTTAATCAAGAAAAAAATATGAGGCAAGAAATAATAAATTGGATAGAGCAAGCAGAAGAAGAATTTGAAACTGCAAAAGCGAGTTTTAAAAGTAAAAAATGGTTTGCCGTAGCTTTTTGGTGTCAACAATCTTCTGAAAAAATGTTAAAAGCATTATATTTAATTAAGAAAAAAAAGCCAACAAGACCAACACATTCACTTACTTATTTAGGAAGAGAATTAAAAATTCCAAATAAATTTTGGACAATGCTTAGGGAATTAACAAAAGAGTATTATATGTCAAGATATCCAGATGCAATGAATGATATCCCATATAAAACTTATAATAAAGATGATGCTAAAAATTATTTAAATATAAGTGAAAAAATAATAAAATGGACAAAATCACAAATAAAAAAATAATTAAAGAATTAAAAAAATTGAAAAAGAAACTTAAAGAAATTAATTTAAATAAAATGATAATGTTTGGTTCAAGAGCAAGAAATGAAGAATTGGAATATAGTGATGTAGATGTGATTGTTGTTTCAAAAGATTTTGAAAATTTAAAATTTAAACAAAGACCAATTAAGTTTTTAGATTCTTGGAAATATCCTATTGATTTAGAAATTATTTGTTATACTCCTGAAGAATTTGAAAAAAAGAAAACTCAAATTGGAATTGTTCAACAAGCAGTAAAAGAGGGAATTGAAATAAAATGATTAATAATAAATTTAAAATCTTTGGAATTTTGTTTTTAGTAGTTTTTATGATTGGGTTTGGGAGTTGTGTAGAAGCATTGGATCCTCAAGGAATTTGCACTATTAATGATTTTCAGAATGGAAATTATGTTACATATATAGAAAGAACTTCTGGACAACATATTTTTACTGTTCCAAATAATATTGATGAAATTAGTGTTGAGCTTTGGGGCGCCGGAGGTGGTGGAGGTGGAGGATCAAGAGGAAGTGATTATTGGATTGGTGCTGGAGGGGGTGGTGGAGGTTCTGGAGAAAAGGGTATCCTTCAGAACTATTTAGTTAATCCAACTAACAGTTATATTATTATTATTGGAGGTGGTGGAAATGGTGGAGTTGGAGGTGTGAAAGTTGGTGGTAGTTGTAATGGTAATTTTTATAATGGAGTTGAAGAATGTCATGGTGGACCTGGGATTAATGGAGGAACATCTTATTTTAAAACTGAT
>CAYVGH010000105.1:0-1890 GCA_964451185.1 Candidatus Woesearchaeota archaeon
TTTTCTTAGTTTCACTTTTTATGGTATTGTGGAGTATTGTAATGCAATTAAAATGGATTATTTTGATTATAACTTCAATACTTATTCTATTTTATATTCTTATGGGAGAATTTAAATGGAAAAAGTTTAAAAAGGGATTAAAGAAAAAATTTTAAAATAATCAATTACATAAAAAATGAATTTAACAATAACAAACTATATGACTAATGGAGAAATAATTACAATGTGTCATAAAGCTACAGCAATTCCTGCAATGATATATTTAAGTATAGCTTTTATTTTATTTTTTGTAATTTGGGGATTAATAATAGTTAAACATTCAAGAGGAAAAATTGCACTAATTTTATTTTTAACAGTTTTGTTTACTTCAATAGTTTTTCTTCTATTATATTTAAGTCCAAATTTTATTCAAACACTTACAGATGTAATCAAAAACTTATTTAACAAATAAATTAATAATAATATTTATAAATGAAAAAAGGTTAAAATATATATAAAAAAATGTCATTAAAAGATTGGAAGAAAAGAAAGGGTTTAAATACTTATTGGAATAGTAAAAAACTAAGACAAATAATTATAGAAAAAAATACTTCAGGAAATTGGAACGTTATATTAGGAACTCAATCTGGTGCAAGATTATTACTTAAAAAACCTTTCAAAACTAAATCAGCTGCTCTTAAATATGCAAAGAGCTATATGAGGAAACATTAAAATGACAAAAAGAAAACAAAATAGAACATATCAGGTTTATATTTTTAGTAAGAAAAAATCTGGAGATATTTGGAGTAGAGAAAGTTTTAGAATAAGAAATTCAGAAGTAGCAAAATTAATTAGAGATTATAAAAAAGAAAATAGAAAATATGGTTATACTCAATTTAAAGTAATAAAATTACCAGTTAGAAAATAAAAATAAAATGCCAAAAAGAAAAAGAAAACCAACAGCTTGGAATATTCATTTAATGAAAGTATATCATGAAATGAAAAGAAAAGATAGTTCTATTAAACTAAAAGATGCTATGAAAGTAGCAAAGAAGAGTTATACTAAATAAAATGAAAAAAAAGAAACTTGTTTTATCAAAAGCTTTAATAAAGAAAGCAACTAAAGATATACAAGAATTAGAAGATATATGGGAAATATTTGTACATTCAGATAGACCAGACTCTTTGGGTGAATTCAAAGAAGCTAATAAAATGGTAAAATGGTTTAATAGATATTATAAAAAATATACAAAAAAATCAATATTTAATAAATTACCCTCTAATTTACAAAGACAGTTAAATAATATTGAACCCGATGATGTAGGAGAGTTTGACTGATGATAAAAAAACAAAATATAAAAATGATTTTAAACAAAAACTATACCTATATGTATTAAAATGAAAATAAATACAATATTAATAAAAATAGACAGCACACCAGAATATAGACTTCGTGAAATAATGAAACCATATATAGATACTCCAGGAAATTACAAAAATGAAAGAAGAGATTATCATGGAGTACAAGATTATATGGAAAGCAATATGGGTAAAGAAGACTTTAATAGATTATTAATGTGGATAAAAAAGAATCCCAAACAAGTTAAATTGTTATTTAAGAGAAAAAGTTATACTAAATAAAATGAAAAAAAACAAACCTTTAAAAAAGCTTTGGACATTCCTTTTGTGGATAGTCGGAGTTATTGTTGCTTTAGGTGTTGGTGGATTCCCACGTGGTAGAGTAGTTGAGATATATGGTCCAGAATCATCAGGTAAAACAACTTTGGCTATTCATGCAATTGCTGAAGCTCAAAAAACCGGTGGTATTGCTGCATTTATTGATGCTGAACATGCTTTTGATAGATTTTATGCTGAAAAATTAGGTGTTGATGTTGAGAATCTTATTATTTC
>CAYVGH010000106.1:0-849 GCA_964451185.1 Candidatus Woesearchaeota archaeon
GTCTTCTTTTAGTGCAGTTATTCTTGGAAATCTTAATGCCCAACCCGAGTTGTAATTTGGTGAGTGCTGGATTTTCCTTTAACCTCAAATATTTTATTCCTTTTCTTTTTCCAGTATTTCTTTTGTTTTTAAAATAATTTCCTGTGCTAATTTAAATAATTCTTTATAAAGATTTTCTTCTAAGGAAAGTTCTGTTCCGTATTGGTATTGTTCTCTTATTTTTATGCTTGTTTTTTCTTTGCTTTTTTCAACATCTAAAGATAATGCTATTTTATCTAATAGTTCTTTTTCAAAATCTATTTTATTATCTTCAATTAAGCTATGAATTAATGCAAAGGTGCATTCTTGGTTTCCTGATTCATAGCCAAATTTTGCAGTTATTGCCAATAAACAATGATACATTGAATAAAAAATAGTACTCGCACTTATATCTGAAAAATTTCCTTTTTTCAAGTAATTTGTTGCTTTTAAAAAATGCTCTGCTTTTTCTATGTGCTTTCTTGCTTCTTCTATATTTGGATTTATTTTAACAAGACCTCTATGTTTGCCACTTTCTTTTAATTCTTTTTCTGCTTTTTTTAAGCACCAATCAAGTTTATTTTTTGCATGACTCATTTTCCAAATAAATTTATAAGTTTATCTTCCCCAAAAACAACAATTCCTTTTAGAGAATTTAAAAGAGGTTTATCCTCTTTTTTGATATTTCTTTTTAAATCTTGTTTTGTCTGATAAACAGGATGTAATTTTTTAATATTTATAATATTTATATCTTTTAGCTCTTTTTTTAATTTTGAAAATTTTTTTTGATTTGTAATTAAAAGAACATCTATGTCATTCGTGAAATTTACC
>CAYVGH010000106.1:859-1884 GCA_964451185.1 Candidatus Woesearchaeota archaeon
ATGTCATTAGCTTGTTTTTGTTTTTGCAAAACAGAGCCAAATAAAATAGCAATATCTGCATTTTTTATTTTTTTAATTTCTTTAATCCACACTTTTATGTATGGTGAAATTTGTTCAGCTTCTCTTTTTAATAAAAATTTAATATATTGTTTTACATAATCATTATTAAAATTTATTTTGTAAAATTTAGCTTTTCCAAGCTTTTTGGAAACAAGTATGTTTTCTTTCTCAAGTTTTTTAGCTATTTTTAATGCACCCATAGAACTAATTCCTATTTGTTTTGCTATGCTGTTTGCATTATATTCTATTTCAGGATTTTTAAAAATCATTAAAATAAAATTCATTTCATTATTTGTTATATTTCTCATTTTTTTTTGAATAAACCTATAGTTTATATGTATAAACTAGTAGTTTAAATAGTTTTCGTTTTGGGATTTCTAGTTGTTAGAAAATTATTCTTCAAAGATACATTCAGGGGGTTTTATTGATTTTATGTCTTGTTGAAATAAAGAAATTTCCACCAACCTGTTTTTTGGAAATTCTTCTTCAATTTCTTTTAAGTATTTTCTAATTAAATAAGGGTTTTCTACAAAAATACCAAATTCCAATAATTCGTTTCCTAAATATTCCGCAATAAAATTAACTTGTTTGTGATTTTTTAAGAATTTAATTAAATTATTCTTTTGATTTATATTTTTGTTTTTTATAAAAATGCTATATTGATATATTCCAATCTTTTCAAGATTAACTAAGATAAAATATTTTATATTTATTTTTTTATTTAATATTTTTATTCTATTACTAATTGCTTGAGCAGTTAAATTTATTTTTTTTGATATTTCAACAGTTGTTGTCCTTGAATTTTTTAATAATTCTTTTAAAATTATCTTATCTTTTTTATCCAAACTAATTATTTTTTTATTTAAATCTCTTTCTTCTGGTTTTTTTCCAAATAATTTTTCATAAAAGAAATAATTTTTATAATGCATTAAAAATTTATGGTCTATAATGTCTGATTCAAATTT
>CAYVGH010000107.1:0-1861 GCA_964451185.1 Candidatus Woesearchaeota archaeon
TCTAATAACCATTTCCAAACAGGTTTAATAATTATTTCTTTTCCTTCTACTTCCCTTTTTTCTTCTTGTTCATAAGTTAAAATCAATCCTTTTTTTAATTTATATTTATTCATAGCTTCTAACAAACCAGAAATTTCCCTTTTTTGATTTTCTTTATTTAAATTATAGCATACTTGAATTGCTTGAGTAATTTTCAAACCCTTTTTAACTAAAAAATCACATTCATTTTTAATTAAATGATAATAAATATCTGAATAATTTCTTAATAATTCTAAAAAAACTAAATTTTCAAGTCTTTGCCCTTGATTTCTTGAAAAATTAAATGCAATTGATTTTAAAAAACTATTGTCCCCTACATAAAATTTAGATGAAGAAATTTTTTGTTTTTTAATAGAATAATCAAATTTAGAAATTGTATAAGCTAAAAAACTATTTTTTAAGTAATCAATATAGTTCTTTATCATGCTCAAACTTTTTATTCTAGTTATCCTTTTAAGAACAGAATAAGAATAAATTCTTCCAGCATTTGAAAATAAATATAAAATCAAATCTTTATACTCTTTAATTTTCTTTATTTTATATCTACTAATTATATCTTTATTTAAAATATCTTCAAAATATTGTTTTGATAAATCTAAATCATTTTGTTCAATTACTAAAGGAAAACCCCCTTTTTCAAAATAATTCTTAAATTCTTCAAATATTTTTATTCTTTCTTTTGAGGTTTCATATTTTAAAGAAATTTTTTTAAATTTAAGAAATTCTTTAAATGAAAAAGGAAATAACTTAATTAATCTATTTCTACCTGTTAAAAAAGTGGCTATTTCTGAACTTAACAAACTTGAATTTGAACCAGTAACAAAAACCTTTATTTTTTTTGAATAGAGATTATTTACCCACCTTTGCCAATTTTTCACATTCTGAACTTCATCTAAAAAATAAATAAGCTCTTCATCACCATACAATTCTAAAAAGATTTCATTTATATCTTGAAAATTTTTAGTTTCAAAATCTGTAAATCTTATATCATCAAAATTTAAATAAACATGCTTTTGTTTAATCTTTTTGGAAATTATTTTCAACAAAGAACTTTTTCCACATCTCCTTATCCCTGTTATAATTATTATCTCTTTTGATTTTATAAATTTGTTTAAATCAATATTTCTTTCAATTAAATCTTCTTTATTATTAAAGAATTCTTGTTGTTCTAAAATTAATTCCCTTAAAATATTTTTTTCCATAAAAATATAGAATTTTGTTCTTTATAAACCTTTCTTTGTGAAAGAAAGGTTTGCTCTTATGAGCTTTCTTTACTAATTTGTATCCTTAAAAAGAAAAATGATTAATAAATGTTTAGGGAACTTTACAAAAAAATAAAAAAATGTAAAGTTTGCTAATGGGAATTTTAAATTCACTTTTGAGAAAGAAAGTTCTAACTAAGTTTTTAAAAAATAAAAAAAAATAAAAAAATAAAGAAAAGTTCAGAGAAAAAAATCTCTGAGCTTTTAAAAAAATTTATTTTGCAATATTATATGGGTCAGCTTTTTGAGCTATTTGTTCAGATGTTACTTGAGTTACTATAATACCCCCATGAGAATGGTGACAATAACCTAGACAATGATTAATCGTCTCTGTCAATTCATCATCCCCACAATAACTACAAAGGATACCATCATTGCATTTAATTATCCAATCTCCTCCAGCGTAGCCTGTACCTTGATCTACATGAAGTCTCAAACCCATAGCAGGTGCACATTTATCCAACAAATCCAAAAGTCCTTGACGATAACATTCTGCAGAAGATGTGGCTTCTGTTGTATTTGTTTTAGTTGTTGGAATTTCTGTTGGAACAAAAGGTTTA
>CAYVGH010000108.1:0-1846 GCA_964451185.1 Candidatus Woesearchaeota archaeon
CATATTCTCCTTTTTCCATTTTAAAAAATCTTTGATAGTTTTGTGCTTTTTCTTTATCTGAAAGAGAGTCTAATTCTTTAAGCAATTTATTTAACATTTTTAAAATTGATTAAAAAAAATCTTTGATTTTCTTTTTTAGTTTGTTTATCATTTTAAATTAAGAAATCTAAGTGGAATGATTAATTAAAAATTATTTATTCATTACAACTCTAATGGGTCTTTTTGGTTGTTTTGATTTACCACCTAAAGTGTGTTTTTGTTTTTTAGCTTGTTGTTTTTGTCTTTTTTGACCGGCTTCTACAACTGCTGATTTTTTTTCTTTTTCATCTTTTTTCTTTTTTTCTTCTTTCGTTGAAGAATCGTCAGATTGCTTTGACGAGGTAGAAGGTTCATCCTTCTGCCCTTCTGGTTTTTCTTTAGTTTCTATTTTTTCCTCTACTTTTTTCTCTTCTAATTCTTTCTTTTCCACAATTTTCTTTTTCTTTAATATTTCTTTAGCTTTTGTTTCTCTTTTTTCTTCTCTAATTTTTTTGAATTTTAATTTATCAGGCATTTCAGCAAGCTCAACTATAACAATATCTCCTTGCTTAATTGCTTTAACTTTAACTTTTATTGGGGGTTTTTTTATTCCTCTAAACCAAAGAAATTCATTTAGATATTTATCAATTTTTATTTTTTTTAAATCCCAATCATAAATTTTCATATGTCTTACTAAAAATTCTTTTATGGATTTTACTGCTTTTGGAGTTTTTTTATATCTTGGAACAGGTCTGCATTTTTCTCTAAGTGGAATTACATATTCTCTTTCAATTTTTTTTATTGGAGTTTCTATTTTTTTTGCCATTTTAGTTATTTAATTTTGTTAAATATTTTTTAAGAGAAGGAAATATATTGTCCACATTTCCACTGAGTTCAACTACATTAGGATATTGATATTTTTTAATTAAAATTAAATTTTCTATTTGACGATCATATCTAAAAACTTCTATCAATTCATTAGAACATAAAGGTTTAAAATTAGAACCTCCTAACTTTCTTAAAATCCTTTGAAGATTATGTGTTTCAAATTTTTGATATTCTATTTTATCTTTTATTTTGTCCTTTATTTTATCCATAGTGTGATTTCCTTAGTTTCCTTGGTAAAACTTTTAATTTAGTTCTTCTCCATGAACGCCTATTATGAGTTGTTTCTGAAGGATGTATTTTTTTACCTACACCATATTTTTTCAGAACTACCCAAACAGGAGCCCACTTTGTTTGTCTTGTTTTCTTTGCTAAACTTGATTTTTTTTCTGGATGAGCTTTTTTATACGAATTTTTTCTTTTTTCTTTTTTCTTTAATTTTTTTATAAGTTCTTTTTTTTGTTTTTTTCTTAATTTAGATTTTTCAGTAAAAATTTGTTTTTTCTCTATTTTTGTTTTTTTGTTTTTTGTTTCTTTTGTTTTCATTTTATTTCCTCTAAAAAAGATTTTCCTTTTTTTGTTAATTGTCTTCCTGGTTTTTTACTTTTTACTCCTTTAATTGTTTTCGCAATTTCAGTAAAACCTGCTGAATCTGCTTGTTGAAGAATTGTTCTAATTATTTTTCCTGAGGCTTTTTTAAATATTTCTGGTTTCATTCCCCTGTTTTTTTTTGAACCATATTTTGTTCTTAATCTCTTTACTCCAACAATCTTTTTTTTGTAAATTTGTCTAAGAATTGAAGCTGCTCGTTTGTGCCAGAAATCTGGATCATTAATTGGTCTTTCTTTTGCAGGGCTTGATTTAACAAATTGTGCCCATTCAGGTTCTTTGAATTCTAGAACTTGTTTTAGAGCTTCTGCTAATTTTAAATTATATTCTTGGG
>CAYVGH010000109.1:0-1806 GCA_964451185.1 Candidatus Woesearchaeota archaeon
ATAAAACAGGCCGTTCAAGTCTTCTATTATTTCTACTTTGGGGTCTTCCAGCATTTCTACTTTGAGGTCTTCCAAAGCTTCTTCTCTCGCTTCCTCTTGAACTTTGAGGTTTGTCCACAATAATACTTACCCTTTCTAATTTTGGAGGTTTTATCTCTTTAATATTAAGTTTTTCGTCTCTTAAAATGTTAGTGAAATTTTCATAATCTCTACTGGCTAAAAGATTTATTGCAATTCCTTTCTTTCCTGCCCTTGCGGTTCTACCAATTCTATGAATGTATTCATCGCTAGTCTTGGACATATCATAATTATAAATGTGGCTTACTCCTTTTATGTCTAAACCTCTTGCAGCAACATCTGTGCAAACTAAAATATCTGTGCCATTCTTACTATTGAATTCATTTAGAACTTTAGTTCTTTTATTTTGAACCATTCCCCCATGAAGTGCTTTTGCATTTATTCCTAAATTAATTAAATTTTTAGCAACAAAATCAACATTTCTTCTTGTAGCACAAAAAACCATTGCTAAGTTGGATTCTTCTTTTTTTAATAAATAAACAAATAAGGAAAATTTTAAACCACGTGGAATATCATAATAAACTTGTTCTAATTTTGAATCTTCTACATATGATTTAACAGAAATTTCTATTGGTTTTTTTGTGTATTTTTTGGCTAAGTAATCCATTTCAAAAGAAATTGTTGCTGAGAAAAGCATTGTTTGTCTTTTACTTGAACATTGTTCTAATATTTTCTCTACATCTACTTGGAAACCCATATCAAACATTCTGTCTACTTCATCTAAAACTAAAAATTTTACTTTTCCTAAATTTAAAGTTTCTCTATGTAAATGATCTAAAATTCTTCCAGGAGTTCCAACAACAACATCTGCAGTTTTTAAGGATCTAATTTGAGATTCAATATTAACTCCTCCATAGATAGAAGTTACATTTAATTTTTTATGTTTAGATAATTTTCTAATCGAAGTTGCAACTTGGTTGGCTAATTCTCTTGTTGGTTCTAAGATAAATGCTTGAACTCTTCCATTTTTTTCTAAATTTTCAATAATGGCTGAAGCAAATGCTAAAGTTTTACCAGAGCCAGTTGCTGAACCTCCAATTATATCTTTTCCAGCAAGGACTAAAGGGATTGCTTTTTCTTGAATATCTGAGGGTGTTTCAATCTTTAGGGTTTTCAAGACAGCAATTGTTTCATTGCTTAAACCAAGTTCTTTAAATGTTTTCATTTTAGTGTTATTTTCATTAAGAAATCTTTCTTAAAGCAAGTCTTTACGAGCAAGCTCTAAGACTCTAACTATTATTAAAAAAAATAAGAGTTTATAAGCCTACGGGTTAATCAAAATAACTTAATTTTTCATTTCTTTTTAATTGTTTTATTGCATATTCTTGTTTACATGCATCGGATTTATCTTTACAAGGTTTTGCTCTTAGTAGTTGTTTAAAACCTTTTTTGTAAACATATTTGCTTCCTTTTCCCTCTGCATGAGCTTTCATTCTTTTATCTAAATCATTTGTTACGCCAGTGTAAAAAGATCCATCTCGACATTCTAAGATATATACAAACCATTGTTTCATTTTGTTTTTAAGAATTAATTGTTTATAAAAACATATAAATACTCAAATTTGATAAAGTTTATATGGGAAACAGCAGAAGACTACAAAAGCATAGACAAAGAGGAATGAATAGACGTATGAGAGGAAATAAAAGATCAATGTCTAAAGAACAAAAAGAAGCTCGGAAAAAAGAAAAAGAAATTCAAGTTGCAGCTTGTAGAGCTGGGCAAGTTAA
>CAYVGH010000110.1:0-1715 GCA_964451185.1 Candidatus Woesearchaeota archaeon
ATATTAATAATTTTACTATTAGTTTTAGGATTTGCAATATCTTATTTTGCAAGTGATGAATTAGAATTAGGAAAATGTAAAGAATCAAAAGATTGTGTTAAGTATCAGGTTTTTTCAATAAAAGGCGACCAGTATGTTTGTATAAATAACCAATCAGCAGAAGATAGTTCAATAAAAAACAAAATACTTTCAATTAAATATTCTATGAAAAAAGGGTTAGAAAATGAACCTGAAACTTGTTTGTGCGAAGCTGGTTTTTGTGAAGCAAGTTAAGTTATAATTCTTTTTAATTTAATAAAAGAGAAAGTATTAAAAATTAAAAAAGACTTGGAATAAAATGGGCAACAAAAAAACTATTATAAAAAAATTAAGAGAATTTAAAGAAAAAAAAATAGAAAAAATTGAACTAAATAAAGAAAATATAAAAAAAGAATTTAAAAATTATTTATTATCAAGTGGATTTCCAGAAATAGTAGCAAATCAAGAACAAAATATCAAATATTTAAATGGAGTGATAGACAAAGTTATTGACAGCGATATCCCAAAAGTATTTGATGTTAAAAATTCTTCAGAAATTAGAGCTGTTTTTAATGTTATTTATAATGATCCTGGGCAAATGATTGAAATCCAAGAACTATCAAACGAATTAAATTTAAACAGAAATAAATTATCTTTGATTTTAGAATACCTTGAAAAATCTTTTTTAATAAAAAAATTATATAATTTTTCTAAAAACGCCAGAAAAATAGAAAGAAAATTAAAAAAATTTTATCCAATGATTTTAAATCCTTATTTAATTGAAGATTATTTTCCTAAAATATTTGAAACTTCCATGGTCATTAATCTTGATGCAAACTTTTTTTGGAGAGATTCTTATAAAAATGAAGTTGATATTGTAAAAGTAGAAAGAATGGGAAAAAAACAAACAATTCAAGGCATAGAAATTAAATCAGGAGAAATAAAAAAACAGCATTTAAAACCTCTTGAAATATTTAAAAAAAAATTTAAAGCTGATGTGAAAATTATTTCTTATGATATAAAAGCAGAATTTGAAAATATCAAAGTTATCCCTTTTTATGAATTTTTGTTAAAAAAACACAATTAAAAATCTTTATAAATAATATTATCCATATTAAATTATAAAAATGGTGAAAAAAATTTTACTAATAAGTTTAATAATTTTTTTAATTGGAGGTGTTTTCGCAAGTTGTGAAGTTGGAAATCTTTCTCATTCAATAGAAAGTTCTTATACAAAATCAAGTAATATCATTGGCTGGGTTAATATGAGTTTTACAAACGAGCCTGCAACTAATAAATTTACAGATTCTTCGGGAAATTCAATAAGTTTGATTGATTTATTAAAAGCAGGTACAAATAATTATGATTATAATTGTACTCCTGAAAATTGCGAATCTTTTTATACTGCATCATCTCCAAATGAAACAAAAATAATCCATTTAGATGCAGGAGAATCAAAATTAATTGGTTTTAAATTTGATGAAAATTTAGAGAAAATAAATTCTATAGAATTTAAAATAACAAGTAATGCAACTACAAATTGCAAGAATCAATTAAAATTAGATTTTTTTAATGATGGAACAATTGATATGGGAAATAATAAAACAACACAAGATTCTTGTTCCTCACAACCAAATTTTGGATGTTATTCAACTACTCAGAACACATATACTACATACATACTTTCATTAGACAGC
>CAYVGH010000111.1:0-1713 GCA_964451185.1 Candidatus Woesearchaeota archaeon
AATGAAAGAACAAAAGAAGCAGTATTTGGAGAATGTAAATGGAAGGATAAAGTTAGTGCTTTAAAAATATTAAAAGAACTTGAGAAAAAAATAAAATTTGTTAATTGGAATAAAGAGAATAGAAAGGAAACAATGGTTATTTTTGCAAAATCGTTTTCAAAAAAAGTTTCAGAATTTAATGGAAAAAAGGTTTTATGTATTGATTTAAAAGATATAGGGAAAGAATTAAAGCAGGTAAATAAAATGAAAATTTCCTTAAGCAGTGGAAAGATTTAAATAGTAAAAATATATGATATTAGTAGAAAAAGCACTAAAATAGAATAAATTTCCTTATAAAATGCAATTAAGTCAACTTGAAAATAAAGCTTATGAAAAAATAAAAAAAACCGGGATGGTTTTATTTAGTGTAACTGATATTTCTTTACTTCTTAATATTAATAAAACCAAAACTTATAATTTAGTTAAAGCTTTAAAAAAGAAAAAAGCAATAAAAAGTATTGGAAAGAGAAAATTTTCCCTTTATGAAACAAATGAATTTGAAATTGCTTCAGAACTAAATTTTCCTTCATATATTTCTTTTTGGTCTGCATTAAATTATTACAATTTCTCAGATAATAATCCAAAAAAAATATTTATTGCAACAACAAAATACTCAAAGGAAATTTATCCATTTAAATATATAACTTTGTCAAAAAAAAGATTTTTTGGATATGTTTCTATTGGCAAAATTACAATTGCTGAAAAGGAAAAAGCAATAATTGATTGCATTTTATTTCCAAAATATTCCGGAGGCATAAGAGAAATAAAAAAAGCAATGGCAGTCTCTGTTAAACTTATTAACAAAAAAAAATTAATTGATTATGCATTAAAATTAAAAAGCAAAGCTGTAATTCGGAGATTAGGTTTCTTATTAGAGAACTTGGGATTTAAAAATCTAAAAAATCTTGAAAAGAAAATTGGAAGAGGTTATGAACTTTTAGACCCCACACTTGAAAAAAAGAATAATTTAAATAAGAAATGGCTTTTGGATGTGAACCTATGATAACTTTAGAAGAACTTAACAGAGTTAAGGAACTTAAAAAAACAAATCTTTATTATGCTGAAAAAGAGTATTTTCAGTATATTTTTTTAAATAGTATTTCAAAATATCCAGATATGTTTGTCTTTAAAGGAGGAACTTGTTTAAGAATTTGTTTTGATCTTGAAAGAGCTTCAGAAGATTTGGATTTTAGTACAAATCAGAATATCAGGGAAGTAAAAAAAATAGTTTTATTATGTCTGAAAAATTTTGAACTTCTTAATATCCCATATAAAATTTATTCTGAAAAAGAATTTGAAGGAAACATCCGATTTGAAATAAGGTTTGAAGGTTTATTATTCAATGGAAATTTAAATTCTACAAATACTCTTAAAATTGATTTTAATAAACAAAAAACAATAAATAAAAAGGCAAAAGTTGTCCAAAAGATTTTTTCGGATATTCCGCAATTTATTATAAATGTGCTTTCTGAAAAAGAAATTTTAGCTGAAAAAATTAGAGATTTAATAAATAATTCAGAACCAAAGCATCTCTATGATTTATGGACTTTATTCAATAATGGGACAGAAATAGATAAAAAATTAATTGAGCAAAAATTAAAACAAGAAAAATTCAAATACAAAAATCTTAAATATCCTTCAAAAAAAGAATATGAAACTGCTCTGAAAAATTTA
>CAYVGH010000112.1:0-1710 GCA_964451185.1 Candidatus Woesearchaeota archaeon
CTAAATTCTTTTAAAAACAAATTTAGTTGTTCTACTGAAATTAAAATTACATTTGTACCTAATTTAATTCCATCGTAAACTTCCAAAAGCCCCTTGTATTTTTTTCCATAATGAGAATATCCAAATAATTTTTTATTTAACATAACTCTTTTTGAATTATTATCTATAACACTCCAAAAAAGAAGAACTTTATTTTTCCCATCTTCTAATTTTGGAGAATACCCTTGATAAAGAATAACTGAACTACCAAGCATACTATCTCTTAATTTCCATTTTTTTAATTTTCCAACAATAATATTAATTTCATTTTTTACATCAAATAACTTCCAATAATCTTTAAATTTAACAGAATTAAAAAATTTATCTTTAATTTTTAAAATGCTTTTTTCAAGCGCCTTATTTTCTAAGAAAACATCTACAAAAAAATCTATGTCACTTTTCTTAGTTGCTTCTTCTCTTGCAACACTTCCAAATAAAATAATTGATTTTATTTTTTCTTTATCTTTTTCTTTGAGATTTTGCATTAAAAAAGATGCAAAATCCATTGCATAGCTTATTAATTCCATTTTAATCCTTTTGATTCAAAGATATTTTTTAATTCATTGAAATAATCTAAAGTAGATTTAATTTCAGAGACAGGTCTTCTTTTTCCATAGCAAAGAATATTTCTTTTTTCTTCAATCTTGCATAATAATTCAATTATTTTCTTTTTATCAGAAAAATCAAAATTTAATTTTCTATTTGCAATCTTTTCAGAACCAAACCAATTGTGTTTAAGAATTGAACTTGGATGAAGAAGATTTTCTTTATGTAAAAAAACTTCAAACATTTCAACTCCTGCAACAGAAGTGTTAAACCCAATATTTCTTTGCCTATCTTGAATTCCTCTTTGAATGTTTTCTTTAATTACTTCTAAACTTTCATTAATATTCTTTAAGTGATCTTCAACTTTCATACAAAAAGTAAGCTTTTACTATATTTAAACTTTTTGTTTCAATTGTAACTATAACTTAGTTTCAAATGTAACTATGCTCTCTTTTTTTCAAACTCTTACATTTTTGAATATTGAAACTTTATTTTAAACCAATTTCTCTAAAAACTCTTTCATTAAAAAAGAGAAACTAAAACAAGGCTTAATTTTAACTTATGACTTTATGGAAGTTAAACTAAAACTAAAAATTACTCGTTCCTTAAGAAGTTTTATTAATATTTATAAACCAAAAAAAGGAATTATTATTAATTTGAATAATTCATATAAAACTAAAATTAAAAACACGCATATTTTTGTTATTCCTGCGGTTTGTTTTAAAAAATCAGAAAAAGAAAAAGTCTTAATAATCAAAGCTCTCGCTGAGTTTTAAAAAAAAAGAAAAAAATAAAAAAGAAAGAAAAAAATAAAAATTAAAAAAAGGAATTAGGGAAAAGTAATTGTCTCGCAACAATATCCACTCATACTATCTGGAAGTTTTTTAGTCCCAGTATTATCTACACAAGTAAAAGTCATTCCATTAGGAAACAATACTCCTATTGTTCCAACACCTTCTGTAACAATATTGTCTGTAAGATTTGGACAATTTACTGTAGGAGTCATAGCAAGAACACTTCCTTCGTCACAATGAATATTTCTTTTTGGTTGACTTGTAATTTGGTCCCCCCAAACTTGTTCACAACTACTTAAATCCATTATTGTTTTTCCAGATAAATAAGAAC
>CAYVGH010000113.1:0-1672 GCA_964451185.1 Candidatus Woesearchaeota archaeon
GGAAGATTATAACAAGGATTTAGAGGTTCACTCCGTTGCACTCGTTCACCCAAATTTTTGCTTTGCAAAAACTTCTCTAAATCCTGATGTTATCCTCAATCACACTATACTCCAAAAAAACTTCTCTTAATTCCAATTCCCCCAAGCACCAATTTTATAAACCTCTTTAATTAATTATTTATATGGAATATAATAAAAAAAATAAAAAAAATAAAAAACAAGAAGAACCCCCAAAAATAACTCGTGCACCTTTACCAAAAGGAAAAGAAATTATTGGAACAATAGAACAAAGATATGGGGGAAATAAAATGAAAGTTAATTGTCTTGATGGCAAAGAAAGAAACTGCAGAGTTCCAGGAAGACTAAGAAGAAAACTATGGCTAAGACCAAATGATGTGGTAATAATAGAACCATGGGAGCTTGACAACACAAAAGGAGATGTTCTTCTAAAATATCATTCAAACCAAATTGAGTGGTTAAAAAGAAATGGTTATTTGAAAACAGAAAAAGAGGAATTCTAATTAAAAATAAATTTCCTATTATAGACAAACAACACAATGAAAAAAATACTCTCAGAAAAACTCCCAAGAATTCTCAAAGCAAAAAAAATTCTTGAAAAAGAATTAAATATAAAAATAACAAACAGAGGTAAAGAAGTTTATATTAAAGGCGAACCAGAAGAAGAATATATTGCAGAAAAAGTAATTAACGCAATAAATTTTGGCTTCTCAATCCAAACAGCTATTTTAATCGAAAGAGAAAATTTAGATTTTGAAACAATTAATATTAAAGATTATGTAAAAAGCCACAACTTTAAGAGAGCAAGGGGGAGAATAATTGGAACAAAAGGAAAAACACTTAAAACACTTTCTTCTCTAACAAATTGTTATTTTGAAATAAAAGATAATAAAGTTGGAATTATTGGAAATTTAGAAAATATAGAAAATGCACAAAAAGCAATTATTTTCTTATCAAAAGGAGCTCAACATAGTAATGTTTATTCTTATTTAGAAAAAAATCAAATTAAACCTATTTTAGATTTAGGTTTAAAGGAGGAAAAATAAATTTTTTAATAAAAGTGTCCCGTAAGTTTAGAAAGGTTTATAATAATCAAACCATTGTTTATTATATGTACATAAGAATTAAAGAAAAACAGGAAGCAATAATAAAAAGTGCAATAAAAAAAGCAGGATCATATAGAAAATTAGAAAAATTAACTAAAATTCCAAAGGCGTCCATATATCGTTACGAAAAATTAAAAGCCATTCCTGAAAACAGATTTAAAAAACTCATAAATTTTTTACAAATCAAAATAAAAAAAAATCATTTAGAAATTTTAGAAGACAATTGGGGACAAAAAAATGGGGGGATAAAAAGTGTTGAATCTAAAAAGAAAAAAGGAACTTTCAAAAAAGATCTTGAAAAAGCACAAAAATCAGGAATTAAAAAAATAAAAAAATGGCACAAAGAAATGAAACTTAATAATCCTAAAAAATATTATGAAATGCAATATGAAAAATTCAAAAAAATTGGAGGATACAAATTTAAAACACTCAATAATGAAAAAGTAAGAAATAAATTTGAAAAAGATGTAGCTGATAAATTAAAAAAATTAAAAATAAAATACATATATGAACCTTTCATAAAAATAGATAAAAAAGGATTTTTTCCA
>CAYVGH010000114.1:0-1633 GCA_964451185.1 Candidatus Woesearchaeota archaeon
CTGCAGTTGTTTTCCAAATTGCAGTTGCTTTATTATTATCATTTACAAGAGCAGTTATTGTATCATTTACTACCACTCCTGATTCATTAAGAACTTCAAAACTAATATTTTGTCCATCACAATTTTCAGTTGTAACATTCATTACAGCATTAGTTCCAACAAATGCGGTTGTTAAATTCCAATTTGCAGAATTTACTACACAAGGTTCTGTTTCCCATGATATATTTAAATCTTCAGATCTAAAATCTTCTGCTTGAATAAAATTTAATGAAAAAATAACAAATAATAAAACAAACACAATTCCAAAAATTTTAAATTTTAAATTTTTCATTTTATCACCTCTTTTATTAAAAGATTTTTATTTTATAAATGTTGTTATTTTTAATTACTGGGAACTTTTTCAATTCTTAATCTTAATTATTTAAAGTCTGGGAAAGTTGTAAGGAATAAGAAAACAAAGAATTATAAAGTTTTTATATTTATTTAATCTTAAAAACCAAGGATATTTTAACTTGTCTGAGTTTCCTGAAAACATGCAAACAAAAGCAAAAGATTTAGGAGAAGTTCTTTTGTCAAAGGAATTTTTAACACATGAAAAATGATAAAAAATAAAGGAAATTTTATAATAAAATTTGAAAAGCAAGATGAAGAGTTTATAGACTCCCTAGAATTAGATAAAATGTATAAAGAAATCAAGGATTTTTTTAATACAGAACAAGACATAGATCCAATTAAAATATGTTTAGTTTATTCTCCTGAAGAATTCATGTTTTATTCTGACAGAGATAAATTTGAAAATTGGCTTGTTGGGCAATTAACTTATTTGCATAGAATAATTGTTTTCTCGCCCTCAGTGGTTGAAAAATATACAATTCATAAAAAAGATGAAATTAAAGGAATAATTGCACACGAGATAGCACATTTATTTTATGAAATATTAAAATATCCTTGGTTAAGATTAATAAATGAAGGAATCGCTACATATTTTAAATATCAATTTGTTCCGCCAAATTTTAATATAAAAGATTTTAAAATAGGAACTGAAGAATTATTTCTTAAGGGGATGAAAGATTCTAAAAAAGATTACTTTATAGGATATTTTATTATAGATAAAATTCTTAGTCAAAGAATGGGAAGAGAAAAATTATTTGAATTTTTAAACTTAATTAATAACAAAGATAATGAAGAAATAATCAATAAAAAATTTAACATTGTCTTTGGGGTTTCCCCAAAAGAGTTTATAGAGATAAAAGGAGGTAAAAAATAAAATAAATAAAAAATATAATCAAGTATCAGAAAAATATGCAAGAGATAAAGTAGATACAGAAAATCATAATTTATTGGAAAGTCTTGCACAAGCAGAAATTTTAACAACTTCTTCAAAAAACAATGAGGATTATTGTGTTGTTTGTCAACGTTGCGATGTTTGTGATGTTACTTGCAATAGTTTACCCCCATAAAGTTTGTTTGAGGAAATTTTTGGGAAGGAAACATAGAAAATTTTACAGGAGAAGAAAAAATCTTTTTAAATAAAAAGAAAATTTATTTTAGAAATTATTTAGGCGGAATAGGGAAAGTTTTTAAGAAGTAATTTAATTTTTTTTAATCCATTCAATAAGAGGTTTCTTGTTTA
>CAYVGH010000115.1:0-1630 GCA_964451185.1 Candidatus Woesearchaeota archaeon
ATAAAAAGTTAGTGCATCCCGGGCACCAAGTGATTTCATTCTTTGAAGATAAATTGATTTCTTTCATCTCACTCCCTCCACAATATCTTTGGGTGTAAAAGGCCTGGCATCATATTTCAAAACTCTTTTGTCAACTTTTCTCAGAATGTTTTTTTCAATCAAATCGGCTAATTGTCCTGTAGAATTTCCTTCAACAACAATAAGTTTATTTGCTTTCTTCAGTTCTGAAATTAATTTTTCTGAAAAAGGTTCGGCATAGATAATATGAATATATTTGTAATCTTTTAATTTATCTAGAGAATCAAGGATTGCCCCTTTAGTTGATCCAAAATCAACAAGAACTTTCTTACTATCTTTTTTTCCATAAACTTTGAATGGTTCAAATTTTCCAATTTCCCTTCTTATTAATTTTTTCTACTCTTACTGCACAGCATTTATAATTCGGAGTAAAAGTCACATCATCAAATTCAGAAGCAAATAGCTTATTCACAAGCATTTCTTTATAATGAAACCTAGTTGCGATTAATTTTTTAGGAATTTTATCTGAAATCCTCGCCAAACCATTAATTTCCCCGACTTCTGAAACAACTTTCATTTTATCATTATCTTTAATCTCTAATTCCTCGCAATCTTCAGAATTCATAAAAATATATCCCCTCTCTTTATCTAATTTATTCAAAGTTTTAGAATTATCAGTAATCTCCGAAGTTAAATAATTGTGTCTTTCTCTAAATGTCGTCAATAAAAAAGGAAAGTCTTTTGTTCTTTTATCATCTTGTCCCTTAAACTCTTCTGGAAAAAATTTTTTATATTTTATCTTACCTTGAATAAAACAATCTTTTCCAGAATAAATTTTATCTGAATTTAATATATTATAAACCGGATTAACTTGAATTAATTCTTTAAAAATTTCATTGGAATCTCTATATAAAAAATAATTTTCTTTTTTAAATTTCTTTGCAAAAAGTTTTGAAATTTCTAAAAAACTTTTATTGTTATAATCAATAACTGGACTAACCAATCTAACTCTTTGCTCCCCATTTGTTATTGTTCCAGAACTTTCAAACAAAGCTGGAATCGGCAAAATAACATCTGCAAAATCACAAGTTAGATTAAAATAACTCCCAAAATAAACAGTAAACATTTTTTCAAGAATTTTATGAACTTTATTTAAATCAGGCAGAGATTGTGCAGGATTAAACTCTGTAAAAAAACCAACCTTAACAGGATTTAAAATAAGTGATTTAATAATATTTCCATTTAATTTTTTCAATTTTCTTCCCCACAATTTTTCAAGTAAACTAATATCAGAAGAAAAAACATCCCCAACACCCTGAACATTAATTTCTCCTCGAAGAGTTAAAATATTAGCATCTTTAAGAATAACCAAATTCAAAAGCGAGTGGATATTCTCAAGAGAATTAATATGTTGTGTAAAACCCATCCCATGAAAGAGTCCTAATTTTTTAGATTTAGAAATAACCTCGCATACTTCTAAAAATTCTTTTTCTCCAATCCCACAAATTTTACAAACATAAGAAGAATTATATTTTTTTACAAGTTTTTTTAATTCATGAAACTTATAATAATTTTTTGCATTTTTATCAAATGATTTTTTATTAATTAAATA
>CAYVGH010000116.1:0-1623 GCA_964451185.1 Candidatus Woesearchaeota archaeon
TTAATTCTTCCCTCTGATAATTCTCCACTTCTAATTAAATTATAAATTTCATTTTCTAAAGGTTCAACTTGTATAAAAAAACTATTGTGTTTGTTTGGGCTTCTTCCTTCAACAGGAGAAGACTCTTTATTTACTGCTTCCCTATAAACAATAATTGGTTGTGATGTTTTAACCTCAAGTCCTTTTTCAGATTTAATTCTATTTTCAATAATTTCTAAATGTAATTCCCCCATTCCAGACATTAAACTTTCACCTGTTTGTTCATTAATTGTAATTTTAATAGAAGGATCTTCTTTCCCTATTTGTCTTAGAACTTCAATTAATTTAGGCAAATCCGCTGCTTTAAAAGGTTCAATTGATTTTGTAACAACAGGTTCAAATAAATGCTTAATTTCTTCAAAAGATTTAATTTCATTTTTACTTATTGTTTCTCCTGCAAAAACATTTTTTAATCCAACAATTCCTACAATATTTCCTGCACAAACTTCATCAACAACAAGTCTGTGTGCACCTTTGTAAACAGAAACTTGCTGAATTCTGGTATTTAATTTACTCAAATTCATATAAACTTCATCACCTTGTTTAATTGTTCCTGAAAATAATCTCCCACAAGCTACTTCTCCTGCATGCTTATCAACAACTATTTTTGTTGGAACAAATACTGGCTCACCATTTACATCACAATTTATTAAATCTTTTCCCACTTTTGATTCAGGATCACCATACCAAATTTTTGGAATTCTGTATTTTTGAGCATCAATGGGATTTGGATGATGTTCAATACTCATTTCTAAAACAACTTCATGCAAAGGAGCTTTTTTAGCTAATTCTTTGTAATTATCATTTTCATAAGCATCAATTATTTCTTTGAAAGTAATATTTTTTTCTTTCATATATTGGAAACTTAAAGCCCAGTTGTGGAAAGCAGAGCCAAAAGCAACTGTTCCTTCGCTGACACCAACTTTCCATTTTTCTTTGTAACCTTCTGGAGCAATTTGCTCGATTAAATTATTAACATGATCAATAATACTCATGAATTTTTTTTGCATCCCTTCTGGTGTGAGTTTAACCTCTCTAATTAATCTATCAACTTTATTAATAAATAAAACAGGTTTAACTAATTCTTTAAGTGCTTGTCTAACAACAGTTTCTGTTTGAGGCATTACTCCTTCTACTGCACAGCATAAAACAACACATCCATCAACAGCTCTCATCGCACGAGTAACATCCCCACTAAAATCCACATGCCCAGGGGTGTCAATTAAATTAATTAAATAATCTTCTCCTTTAACATTATGAATCATTGATACTGACGCTGAATCAATTGTAATTCCTCTTGTGGCTTCATCTTCATGAAAATCCAAAGCTCTTTGTTTACCTGCTGTTTCTTGCGAGAGCATTCCTGCACCTGCCAAAAGATTATCAGAAAAAGTTGTTTTTCCATGATCAATATGCGCAGCAATTGCTATGTTTCTAATGTGGTCTTGCTTTTTCATTAATCTTACAAAGTCTTGTTCTGTAGCCATTTTATATCTTTAAAATGGTTAATACAAATTTCCTATTTGCTTTTGCCATTTTATATCTTTAAAATGGTTAATACAAATTTCCTATTTGCTTTTGCCA
>CAYVGH010000117.1:0-1605 GCA_964451185.1 Candidatus Woesearchaeota archaeon
ACCAGACACTATGACTTTGCTAAAGAATTAACGCAAAGAGGATATAAAATAACTATATTCGCTTCAAGTTTTCATTATAGTCAACATAAAGAATTAAAATTAACTAAAGAAGAAAAATATAAAATTGAAAATATTGACGGGCTAAATTTTGTCTGGATTAAAACTTTTCCTCATCAAAAAAATGACTGGCGTAGAGTGATAAATATGATTTCTTATATGTGGCGAAGTTATTGGTTGGGAAAAAAAATTACGAAAATAAACAAAAATATAAAAAAACCAGATGTGATTATCGGTTCTTCGGTCCATTTATTAACCGTTTTATCGGCTTATTGGCTTTCGAAGCATTATAAGGCAAAATTCACAATGGAAATAAGAGACTTGTGGCCGCAAACATTAATCGACATAGGAAGGGTTAAAGAAAACAGTCCAATAGTCAAAATTTTGAGACTTCTAGAAAAACTCTTATATAAACGCGCAAAAAAAATAATCATTTTATCCCCCCTTACAAAAAACTATTTAGAACTACTAAGAATTAACCAAAACAAAATACATTTAATTCCGAATGGTGTAGATATCTCAAAATATAATATCATTAAAAATAATAAAATAAATACAACATTTAATATAATATATACTGGCATCATTGGAGTTTTTATAAATTTAAAACCTGTTTTAGACTCGGCGAAAATAATCCAAAAAAAAGGATTTGAAAATATAAAATTTACTTTTGTAGGAGAGGGGGTAGAAAAATCACAATTAATTAAAATAAAAAAAGATCTTAAATTAACAAATGTTGAGTTCTTGGAACCGATATCAAAAAATAAAATACCAGGATTTCTTGCCACGGCTAGCGCACTATTATTAGTCACTAATAAAGTTTTATACGGTAGTGAAAACAAACTAATGGATTATATGGCATCTGGTAAACCAATTATATTTTCTTTATTTGATGGACATAATAATATTACTAATACAGTTAACTGTGGCATCTCTATTCCTCCAGAAAATCCTGAAAAAATGGCTGAAGCGATTTTGAAATTATATAATATGTCGTCTGAAAAAAGAAATGAAATGGGACAAAGAGGTCGCGAATATGTCGAAAAATATCACAGCATTCCAGTTTTAGTAGATAAATTAGAAAAAGTTTTTGAAGAAATAAATATTAACTAATAAAAAATTATAATAAAATGAAATACGAAAAATGTCATATTTGTGGATCAAATAAATTTCTTTTACTTAAAAAAACAAATAAATACAACTTCGGCAAATGTTTAAATTGTGAGGTTTTCTATGTTAACCCTGTTCCAAAAATAAAAAACGATATTGCTAAAAATTTTTATAATAAATATGGTTATAATAAAAATTTTATTAAATTTTTTAAAAACTATAAGCCATTATTCTTATTGTCACTAGAAAATAAATTAAAAAAAATAAAGTCTTTGCTAAATCAGAGTTTAATAAATAGATCTTTAAAGTTTTTAGACATCGGCTGTGGAGGGGGGGGGTATGTATATGCAGCCAAGAAGGTTGGATTAGATGCTTATGGCATTGATATCGACAAAGAAAGTTGTCTATTTGCAAAATCATTAGGTCTTAATATTTTCA
>CAYVGH010000118.1:0-1598 GCA_964451185.1 Candidatus Woesearchaeota archaeon
TTTATTTCAACAACAGGATAAACTTCTCCAACAATATCTGCAGGGATAATAATTTCCCTTAATAATTCTTCATCTCCATTTTTCCAAGCATCTACTGCTTTTTCAAAATCATAAAGATTAACTAATGAATCTTCTTTGAAAATTCCTGCTCTTGTTCGTCGGAGTTCGAGCATATGCGCTCCAACTTTAAGTTCTTTTCCTAAATCATTACATAAAGCTCTAATATAAGTTCCGCCTTCACATTCAACTTTAAATAAAATATCTGTTTTGTCTTTCTCTAATAATTCAAATTTGTAAATTGTTCTTGGTCTTAATTGTCTTTTAACTCTTGATTTTACAGGCGGCATTTGAATTATTTCTCCTAAAAATTTTTCTTTTATTTTTTCATTTATCTTCTCAAGAGAAATATCTTCATGCATTCTCATTATTCCAACATATTCTTTATTTGCTCCAAGAAAATAACCCATTAATTTGCAGGCACGGTTTAATGAAACAGGGAGAACTCCTGTAACTTTTGGATCTAAAGTTCCAAAGTGAGAAGTTTTTCTTAATCCTAATTTCTTTTTAACAAATTCAGAAACATTAAAAGAAGTTGGACCTGAAGATTTGTCAATGTTGATTATTCCAAATTCTAAAAGTTCCTGGATTGTCTTTTTTTGTTTTATTTTTTCTAAGTCCATAATAACTAAAGAAAAAGTAATTTTAAAAGTTTAATTATATTGTGGAATATATATGTTGTATTATATATTTTGTAGTATATACTTCTTTCTCTCATTTAACCACAATTAGAAGAATGAATGAAAATCTTATATTTTTCCAGTTAAATAAGATTTTCTTTTTTCCTCTTCAAACTTTTCAATAGCATATCTAAGCATTGTTCGTGGCATTTTTTTGTAATGAAATTTTAAGAATTTTTCTTGTGTTTCTAAATCTCTGTTTCTAATTTCTCTGAGCATCCAACCAACTGCTTTGTGAATTAAATCATGTTTATCTTCTAAAAGAATTTCTGAAATTGCTAAAGCATCTTCAAATTCTTCTTTTTTAATAAAATGAAAAGTTGAAATAATTGCTATTCTTTTTTCCCAGAGATTTTTGGAATTTGCTAATTCATAAAGAACTTTTTTATCTTTTTCAAATAAAAAATCTCCAATAATATAATGGGCAGATGAATCAACTAAATCCCAGTTGTTTATGTGTTTTGTGTTTTCCAAATATAAATTAAAAATGTTTTCTTTTTCATGTTCATTTGCTTTTTTGTATTTGTCTATTAAAATGAAAAGTGCAATTAATCTGTGCTCGTGAATTTTACTTTTTATTAATTCTTGAATTTTTGGAATTGAAAGGTTTGAATATTTTTTTGCCATTTTTCTTTGGACAGGAACTGTAACTCCAATGAAAATATCTCCTTCTCCATATTCTCCTTTTTCCATTTTAAAAAATCTTTGATAGTTTTGTGCTTTTTCTTGGTCTGCAAGAGAATCTAATTCTTTTTTTAATTGGTTTAGCATTTTAGATTAAGAAATTTGGAGTATAAAAAATTATTTAGTAGACATAATTTTTTGTTCTCTATGCATTTGTTTACCAGCTTTTGGTTGAGT
>CAYVGH010000119.1:0-1540 GCA_964451185.1 Candidatus Woesearchaeota archaeon
CGAATTTTTGACTAATAACTACTTCTTAGTTATTACAAATAGAAAAGTTTATAAATGCTTTATTCTATTATATATTATAATGAATAAAAAGAAAATATCTGAACAATCTCGATTAAAAGAAGAGTTACACCAGTGGAAACTTAATTCTCCAGAGACTCTCTTAAAAAAACTTAATCAATTATCATATAATCAAGAAGAAGCAAAAAAGATAGCTATTATGGCATTGCAAAATTCAAAAGAGCGGTTTGAATATCCAAATTATGAATTTTCTAGATCCCACATTTTGATGACAGGTCCAAGTGGCACTGGCAAGTCAAAAATAATTCATGATTTATCAAAAATAGTTGATGTTCCTCTTGTTAAAATAAATTATATTGATTACTCTCCTACAGATTTTTCGTATTTTATAAACTCCTGTTTTGGAGAGCAACTTGCTGA
Source organism: Candidatus Woesearchaeota archaeon (assembly GCA_964451185.1). Classification (GTDB taxonomy): domain Archaea; phylum Nanobdellota; class Nanobdellia; order Pacearchaeales; family GW2011-AR1; genus CAYVGH01. The sequence continues at coordinate 439 of CAYVGH010000119.1, forward strand.
AAAAGTAGTTAATGGTGAAATAAAAAAATATAAAAAAAATGCAAGTTCAGCAATTATTCATTTTGATGGAATTGATAAACTTGCTTCAAGGAATTTTGATGAAATAAAAGATAAACAATCATTACAAGACGTCCTTGTTGATTTCTTGGGGAATGATATTGAGTTTGTAAAAGGGCTTACTACTAAATATATGACTTTTTTTGCAACCGGTGTCCTTGATATTGAAAAAATAATTGAACAAAGAATATCAAATGAAATAAAAAGTGGTTTTAGAAATAATTCAAATTATCCAGAAAAAGAATTACAACTTTATACTTCCCCAGAAGATTTAGTAAAATATGGATTTACTCCAAAATTAATTGGAACATTTACTAATCATGCACGACTTAGAGGTTTTGATGAAAATGATTTATATAATATTATTAATATGCCTAATTCATATTTAAATAAAAAAATAAATTTTCTTAAAGAAAAATATGATGTGGATGTTAAATTAACAAAAGGAGCAAAAAATGTTCTTGCTGAATATTTAGTGGAAAATAAAATTAATGTAAAAGGATTATCAACAGCAGTAGATTCAATCTTAATTCCAATATATTTTTCAGTTAAAGAATACAAAGGAAAAATATTCAAATATGATAAGTTTTCTATTCAAGATTTTTTACCAAAACGAGAATTTAAAGTCAAGTAATTTTAATTAAAGAAATCTTTCTATAAATAGAAAATCTTTTTTAAGATATTTAAATAAATCAAAAGACTTAAAAATTAATTTCTTATTATATTATTACGGACCCGTGGTCTATTGGCATGACATCTCGTTTACACCGAGAAGATAGCAAGTTCGATTCTTGTCGGGTCCATTTTTAAAATGGTTTTTAATTCATTCTTAGAGTATATAATTTTTTAAATCATTCTTTCTTAAATAATATATGCGGTGTTAGTTTAGTGGTAGAATAGAACGTTGCCAACGTTCAGACGGGAGTTCAATTCTCCCACGCCGCATTTTTAAAATTAAAGAAGAAAAGGGAATTGTTTTTCTTGAAGCTATAGGCCATAGAAAATTTGATACAAAAGATTTTAGGAATTTTTAATTTTTTCTAAA
>CAYVGH010000120.1:0-1527 GCA_964451185.1 Candidatus Woesearchaeota archaeon
TATTATGATTATGATGAAGATGATAATAAATATGATGAAGATTCAGATGAAATATTTACAATTCCTTTAAATGTTGCAGGATATTGTGTTCTTCATCAAGCAAGCATAACAAATCCAATTATATCTGAAGGTGGAGAAGCAGGAGAAACACTAATAATTAATACAACAATTACAAACACTGGAAAAGAAAGTTCTGATTATACATTTGTTGTTTCTGATTGGGATAGTTGGGCTGATAGTGCTAAACTTGAAGATAGTAGTTTAACCTTAACTCCCGGAGAATCAGAAAGTATTTCAATATCTTTTGATGTTTTAAGAAGTGCTGATGGAGACCAATCTTTTAAAATAGAAGCATATTCAGAAGGAGCACTTGTTGCAAGTCAGTCTGTTAATGTTCCAATTGAAGGTAAAAAAGGATTAGGAGCAATTTCAGGAAATAATGCATTAATTGCATTATTAATCGGCTTAATAATTGTAGTTGCAGTTGTAATTATAATTGTTCTTATTGTTCGAGCTTCTAAGAAATCAAAAGCAAAAAAAGCAGCACTTTAATTTTAGATAAAGAAGTTTTATATTATCCACTTTTTGAAAAAGAAACAAAATTCAAAAAGGAATAAATTAAATCTTTAAATTTAATTTTTTATAAATTTTTTCTGTAAAATGAGTTTTATTTTCTAACTTAATTATTAAAACTCCAATTAAATAACCAATAACTGCCCCAACAAGAACATCACTTAGAAAATGCAGTCCAAAATACATTCTTGATATTCCAACTAAAGAAGCAAAAAGAATCCAAACCAATTTTAATTTAGGAAACTCTTTTGATAATAAAGGAACAGCACAAAAACAGAGCATTGTATGAAATGAAGGAAAAGAAAAATTCCAAATACCATAGCTAGCTTTTTCCAAAATAGGCAAGACAGAAACAATTCCTGTTTGAAAAGGCCTTTGTCTTTTTACAAGAAATTTTAAAATAAAACTTACAATTACAGAAAATCCAAGAGTAATCCACAAAGGAAATATCCATTTTCTTTTATGCTCTTTCCATAAAAATAAAATTGTTAAAAAAAAGAAAATTATTATTTCAGAACTAAGAAAAGTTATTCCAAGAAAAAAATCATTAAAAAATCCACTTCTCATTATTGAAATATTTTTTATAATAATATTATCAAAGAAAAGACTTACTATCACAGCGAAAATAACAACTCCCAAAACCCAATAATTTTTTTTCATTTTGTCCCCTCACTCTGTAATTTGGGGTACACCGAGCGGTGTACAATCTCCCAATGTCCTCCTTTAGCAGGACCAATTCTTTTCAAAAAACCTTTTTGTTTTAAATTTTCCAAATGTTTTTGAACTGCAGAAGGATTTATTTTTAATAATTCTGATAATTGCTTTCTTGAAATATTTGGATTAATTTTAATTTCTTTGGTAATTTCTATCTGCCTATTTGTTAGCCCTTTTTCTGACCACTTTTCTGACCACTTTTCTGACCACTTTTCATCCTCTTTTTTCACAATTTTTTTA
>CAYVGH010000121.1:0-1506 GCA_964451185.1 Candidatus Woesearchaeota archaeon
TAAAAAAGAGACAATGAAAATTCTTGACACAATTTCAACCCCAAAAGAAATAGATGATGATGAGAAAATTCTTGATTCAATACATAAAATTAATAATGCAGAACTAAAAACATTTGGAATTATTTATGGAAGAAAGCAAAAAATGCAAAGGGCAGCAAAAAGAGCTTTGAATCATCTTGATTATATTATTGATAGTTTAGAAGCGCACAATCTTCCAACTTCATTGGCTGTGATTCCTTATTTTGAAAGTGAATTTAAAAACGAAAGCAAATCAAAAGCAGGAGCTGTTGGAATGTGGCAGTTTAGGAAAGCAACTGCACGAGAATATGGTTTAATTGTTAATGAAAAGATTGATGAAAGAAAAGATTCAAAAAAATCATTAAGTGCTTTTATAAAATATATGGAAGATTCTTATTCGAAATTTGATAATGATTTATTAGCTTTGGTTTCTTATAATACAGGAAGAAATAGTTATTATTTTAAAAATTGGAAAAATAGAAAAGATGTGGAAATTGTTAAGAAAATGGGTTTTGCTCCTCGACAATATATTGCTGAATTTCTTGTTTCTTTAGATATTTTAAGAGAACCTAAAAAATATTTTAAAGATTTAAAAAAAGATAGTTTAAAATGATGTTTTGTTATTTCTTATAGTAGTCAACTACATTTATATATTACTTGAAATTAAAAATTTTATGGAAGAAAGGGTATTAACTGTAAAAGAACGGGCTTTTATTCTTGATAAAATCGGAAATACTTCTTTTTTTTATGATGAATTTGGTGAGCTTGATGCAAAAATGGAAAAAGAGCTTGTTGATTCAATTTTTAAAAAATTAGAATTAACTTATTACTTGCCTGCTGGTTATAAATATTTTAAATTAAATTATTCTGATTTTTCAGAAGAAGAAGCTAAAAAATCATTAGAAAATTTAGAAGTATTTAAAAAAATGTTTGAAGATTTTAGTTAGTTTTTTAAGTTAAAATTTCTTTTAAAATATATGTTATTAACAAAATCAAATTATCTTTTAGGGTTACAATGTCCCAAGTTATTATGGGTAACTAAAAATGATAAAAAAAGAATTCCTGAACCCAATGAAGTTACTTTAAAAAAATTCAAAGATGGAATTTTATTAGGAGAATTGGCGACAAAAGTTTTTCCAAAAGGAAAAGAGATTCCAACGAAAGATTTTAAAGAAACAATTAAACAAACCGAATTACTTTTATTAGAAAAAGTTCCTTTATTTGAAGCTTCATTTTTAGTGGATAATTTATATTTAAGAGCGGATATTTTATATCCTGTTGGAGATTCCTCAAAGGATGACTCTGGTGAGCCTAAATGGGATATAATTGAAGTTAAAAGTGCAACAAAAGTTAAAGATATTAATATTTATGATGTTAGTTTTCAAAAATATGTTTGTGAGAAAGCTGGATTAAAAATTAGAAAATGTTTTTTAATGCATATTAATAATCAATATGTAAAAAATGGAGAAATTAAACCAAAAGAATTAT
>CAYVGH010000122.1:0-1504 GCA_964451185.1 Candidatus Woesearchaeota archaeon
TAATTTTTTTTATTATTTTTACAGGGGAATTAAAGGGTTATTTGTTAAAGAAGATTCTTACAAATTTGCAATTTATGTTAAGAAAAAATTTGTTGGTTCAATTTCTTTTTATTTAAATAAAGGAGAATATGAATTAGGTTATTTTATTCTTCCGCAATATCATGGAAAGGGTATTGCAACAAAAGCAATTAAAGAAATGACTAATTATATTTTTAATAAATTAAATTTCAAAAAGATTAAAGCTGTAACTAATTCAAATAATCTTAGTTCAATTAAAACTTTAAGAAAAAATGGTTTTAAAATAATAAAAAGAAATAAAAAAGCTAAAGAACTAATATTTGAGAGGAAAAGAAAATGAAAACAGAATTAGTAAAAGGCTTTAAAGATTATTCAGGAGAAGATGCTAAGAAAAGAGCAGAAATAAAAAAAATCCTAGTTGAAACTTTTGAAAAATACGGGTTTGAACCAGCTGAGACTCCTATTATAGAATATGAAGAATTTGTTAAAGGAGAAAATCCAGGAGATGAAGCAGTTAGAGATGTTTTTAAATTACAAGATAGAGGAAAAAGAAAACTTGCTTTAAGATATGAGTTCACATTTCAATTAAAAAGATTAGCTAAAAATAAAAAACTTCCATATAAAAGATACCAAATAGGCGATGTTTTTAGAGACGAGCCAATAAAACAGGGAAGAACAAGACAATTTATCCAGTGTGATATTGATGTGGTGGGCTCAACAATAAAAAATGAAGCAGAAGTTTTATCTCTAACAAAAGAAGTTTTGGAAAAATTAGGAATTAAATCTAAAATTTATATTAATAATAGGAAATTAATAAATGAAATTTTAATAAAAAATAAAATAAAAGAAAACGATTTGGAAAATGTAATTAGAGAAATTGATAAATTAAATAAAATTACAAAAAAAGAAATAAAAAAGAATTTAAAAAAATACAATGCAGAAAAAATAATTGATTTGTTTGAAAAAGACGAGAAAGAATTTGAAAAATATGAAAATTATAAAGAAATAAAAGAACTTAAAAAATATTGTAAATTTTTTAATGTAGATGTAGAATTTAAACCATCTCTTGCTAGAGGGCTCTCTTATTATAATGGAAGTGTTTTTGAAATAGAATCTAAAAAAATAAAAGTTTCTATTTGTGGAGGTGGAAGTTACTTAATTAATGGAATACAATCCACAGGAATTGCATTTGGTTTTGAACCAATTTTTTTAATTGCAGATTTAAATATTAAAAAAGAAAAATATTTAGTTATTTCTCTAAACCAAGACAAGGAAGCAATAAAACTAACAAATAAATTAAGAAAAAATAATTCAGTTTCAATTTTTTATGGAAAACCTTCAAAAGCTTTGGAATATGCAAATTCTTATAATTATAATAAAGTAATTTTTGTAGGAGAGAAAGAAGTTAAAAGTAAAAATTTTGTTGTTAAAAACATGGATACAGGAAGACAACAAATTATGGTAATTAAGAAAAGAGTTTTGAAAG
>CAYVGH010000123.1:0-1501 GCA_964451185.1 Candidatus Woesearchaeota archaeon
CCACACATTCATTTGTTTCTGGAATTAACACACATTCTCCTGAAAAACAACATACTTCTCCATATTCTACATCTGCTTCGAAAATTTCATAACTACTTGGACATTCTTCATTAGAACCACAAATCTCTCCCTCTAATTCTTTACAAGTTTGAGTAAGTTCCCTATCACAACAAACATCAAAATCATATTGACAATTATATCCAGATAATTTACTTCCTTCTACATCTAAACAGTCACTTTGAGACATACAATATCCTCCTCCATCATATTCACAATCTAAAACTTCTTCATACCCATTTTCTTCTCCTCCTCCAAAAGTTCCAGGCCAAATAGAATATAATAAAAATCCAGTATCTTTAATACTTCCTAAATTCCAGCATCCATCTTCTTCTTGATTATGTTCAAGCCAATTTATTGAATTTTGTTTAGCTTCAATTTCTTCTCCATAAAGCGGCATTAAAGCCAAAGCAGTGTCATAATATTTATCATTTGACTCATACCAATATTTATTTATTTTTTGTTTTAAAATCAAATCTGAACGAAAAGTTGCTTTGTCTGTTAATTCATATAAAAAAGCTTCTGGAAGATATTTTTCATTAGAGCTTTCATCTGCAAAAGCAATTAAATAAGGTAAATAAATAGAAGTATCTTCACCCAATAAGTTCAAAATAAGAGTTGTCCACAAAGTTCCTTCATAATCACAATGAGATAATTTTTTAAAGCATTTTGAATTTACTGTTTCAGATGTTGAGCCACCTGCTGAAGAAGAGTTTGCATTACCTAAAATATAAAACATTGGAGAATTCTCTTTTTTAAATAAAACACTAGTGATAAAATCTTCATCACAAGAAATTCCAAATTCTTGACCATAACAACTTGGTTTTATTTTTAACCAGTAACCTGTTGAATCAAGAGTTAAACAATTAGAACCTGTTAAACTTAATTTTTTATCTTCATCTATTAATACAGAATATATATTGTCATTTTCATCATAAATAATGCATGTTGAAGATTTTGTTGTGTCTATTTGCAAAAGCCAATCCAAATTTTGTGTGCTCATATTTTGTGATAAACTCCAATTTAAATAACCATCAATATTAGAATTTACCTTATGTAAAGCCATAATTGATTGAGCAGTTGTTTTTAAATCACAAGAATTTCCAGTTCCAAAACAATTATTAATTTGGGTTTTATTTAAAAGTTCTGTTTTACATTTCCCGACTGAAAGTAAAGAAAAAATCATATCTTCTATTCCTAAACTTGAGCAATTATTTTCTACTTTATTTTTAATACAATCTCTTGCATTGTCTTCAACTGTTTTGTTTAAAGCTGTTGCAAAGGGCAAAATAAATACCAAGCTTAAAATAAATATGAGTAACACTACTTTTTTCATAAATATTTAATGATATCTTAATTTAAAAACATTTCTTTATTTCTTTTTTGGTTTCTTATCTTAAAAAGGGAAAAATGCAAATTTCACTTAGGAATTTGCTTTATTTAA